>CALDSM010000512.1 GCA_937923585.1 uncultured bacterium | reverse complement strand
CGGGCGTTTACACACTGAGCTATAACGCAGATGACGGCCATGGCAACAGCACCAGTGAGATAAGGCGAACGGTTGCCGTGCTGGATGCGACACCGCCGATTATCACCCTCAATGGTGATGCTTCAGTGACGGTGCGGACTGGCGGCACCTACACGGACGAGGGGGCCACCGCCAGCGACGCCTGCGCGGGGGACCTGACATCGGGCATTCAAGTTGACAATCCGGTGAATCCGGCGGTGCCGGGTATTTACATGGTGCGCTATAACGTGGAAGACGGCAATGGCAACAGTGCCCCGCAAGCCACCCGCACGGTCGCTGTTCTGGGAGTTGCCGCCCTGTCACCGGGCTATCTCTACTATGGCCCCATTGATGGTGCGGGGAACACCGAACCCCAGGATACGTGGAACAGCCTGTACGATGTGGCCTCCGCGTTCGAAACCCACGTGGGCGCCATGATGACGTCTGGCAGCGGTTCCAATGCCGGATGCAACCTGTGGACCGCCACAACCTGCGGCGGCTCCGCGAATACGCCCGTCTGGACAACGGTCGCCGGGCAGCAGGGCCCCGGTTGGATTGGCACGGACAACGGCACGAACGGCTCGCCGAACTGGGCCTACACCGGTTCCGACTCGATAGACGACCGCAAGATCCGGATGCTCGACAAAATGCTTGCAGCGGCCGCCTGTCCCGATGACCCTGCGGCGTCCACGATCAGCAGCATCCATCAGGCATTCGAAAACAACAAGGCGGTAACGCTTGACAATGAGCTTGCCGTTTACAACGTACATATTCAGGCGTCGGGAACGTTCACCGCCGACAGCACGCAGACGATGACAACCGGTGGCATGACCATGCCAATCGCCTTCAAATTCTCGGGGATAACCGTATACACGCTTCCAGCACAACAGGTGCCAAACCTTTGGAAGACGGAGAATTCCCTGCTGCGGGGCACCGAGCAGTACATCAGAGACGCGGCGGTCAACATGTCGGCGGCTTACATGACTCTCGGCGACTCCCGGCTGACGAACTATTGGCGCGCCTTCATGGGCAGGATAATCAGGGTGGCGGCCAAGAAGGCGCTCCTGTCGACAGTTACGGATGCGCTGGGTGTTCCGCAGGACGAAGTGGTCGTCAATGACACCTCCGGGGTTTCCTGCTCACCGTGGGGCACGGTATACGGCTTAAGCATGAGCTTCACCGTCGTGGTTGACGGCTATTCCGTGCCGGTCACAGTCACGGTTTCCGGTACGGACATGTGCACCACCATGACGAACTTTGCCGCGAAATTCGCCGTTGGTCCCGGCAGGTACACAAGTTGCGCCCAGTATCTTGCGACCGACGGCGTGGGGGATCTGAACGGGGACGGACGGTCGAATCTCGCTTCCTACACCGCGGCGGGGGGTGAAGCGGACGCCTACCTGGCCAATGAGAACTTGCAGGGCATTTCTATTCCGATTATCACGCGGCAGCCCGCGGGCAACTACAGCGGTTCCGGCGCGGCCAACCCGGAATGTTTCGGCACATGGGCCTTCAGTCTCGAGACTTCGCAGCACAGCGGACAGTACAATTACGAGTGGTATCAGGGCGCGGTTCCTGGTGTGCTGTTACTGACGGCAACCACCGCGGTTCCGGAGCACATCGTGACCGGCCTGCCGCAGGGTGTCACTTATCACTGTGTCAGGGTGGTTAACACCTGCAACGGCCAGTCGGTTTTCTCGAATGTGGTGCGGGTTCTCAGGGAGACAAGTGCCGGCTTCTCGGTCGATGTGTACGACCCCGAAGCGGGAACCGGCCATCAGAACCGGACCCTGACGGCCAATGCCGGCGAGAACATCGTCATAGACACCAACGCGGTTACCATGACCATGGGCGGAGCGACCTTTACCGGCGAGGTGGTCGGTGCGGGACTAAACGTGTCCGCGCCGTTCCCGGGCATTGCCGTGTTCCGGTTCCTCGACGTGAATGTGACCAATGCCTCCGTCACGGTCACCGGCAGCCGTCCCCTTTCCATTGTCTCCGACGGCGACATGCATTGGGGCGCGAACGTCATCGTGCCGGCAGGCACGCTTGGCGGCGGCGCGGGCGGTACGGCGGGCATGGGCACGGCGGGTGCGGCCGGGCCGGGTGGCGCCGGGGGTGGAACGGGTGGAAACGGCGGCGCCGGCGGCGCCGGCGGCGCAATGCTGGGCAATGGCAGTTCCGGACAGTCGGGAACGGGCGGCACTGCGGGCATGGCGGGATTGGTGGGAAATGGCGCAGGCAACGGAACCGACGGCACAGCCGGCTCCGCAGGGTTCGGCTACGCCGCGGGCATCTGCGGCGTGGGCGGCTCTGCTGGCGTGGTGGTTGCGGACGGGGCCGGAAGTGGCGGCACGGCTGGCTCCTTCGGGTCTTTCGGTGCCGGAGGGACCTCGGGCGGCGCAGGCGGTGCCCTGCCCTCAGGCACCGGCGGTTTCGGCGGTCCCGGGTCTCCTGGAGGCATGGGTGGCTTTGGTGGTTCCGGTCATGACGGCGCGCCGGGCGGCACAGGCGGTGCGGCGGCCCATTCTGATGCCGTTGGCCTTGCCAATTCCTTGGCGATTGCGGCAGGCTGCGGAGGCGGCGGTGGCGGTGGCGCGACCGGGGGTGGTTCAGGCGGTTCAGGCGGCGGCGGCGGTGGTGGCGGCGGTGGAAAGGGAGGTGGCG
>CALDSM010000511.1 GCA_937923585.1 uncultured bacterium | reverse complement strand
CACCGAGATCTACACTCTTTCCCTACACGACGCTCTTCCGATCTGCAAGGTGTTCTTTTGTCTCGACCACGTGGAACTATATGACCGCACACCAAAAGAGTCCGAAAAATGGGCGAAGGAAGAAGACGTTCCACTGTGGTATCCCATGGGCAGGGAAGGCCACCGCGCATTCCTGGCCGACATTGCCAGGTTGGCGTCAGAACGCAAGGGCCTTCGCATCTTCAAAGGCTTTGAAGTGGCCGAGTTTGACCTCGACGACGGGGTCAACTACGAACCGCTCAGGGAGGCGGAGATTGTCGGCTGGCACATTTCTTCGACGCATGACGGCGACGAGCCCAACGGGGCGCTGTTAATCCGCCGCATCAAGCAGGTGAAAACCGTGCAGGAGAAGCTGGACGTCCCGATGATCCTGTTTCACCCCTTCCCCGCGCGGCTGGGCCGCATCGAAAAGATTGCCAAAAAGGCCGGTCGCAGCCGGGAGTCGCTGACGGTCGAGGAACTGCGCTTCTTCAAGCCCGGAGAGCAGGAAGAGGTTATTCGGCTGCTGAAGGACAGCTCCATCTATATCGAAATGGGACGCGGCACCGAAGGGTACTGGAATACGCCAAACATGCGCGCGGCGCTCATCGCGGACATAAAGCCCTTGGCGGACGCGGGCGTGAAGTTCACCGTTTCCACCGACGCCCACACGCCGGCGAGCTTGAAGAAGCCGTTCCGCCCGGAGGTCTACTGCGAACCCTGCGGAATCACCTTCGAGAATGCATCGGCCGTTATAAAGGATCTGCTGGCGCGCCGCGGCAAGTAGACGCGAGGGAACGGACGAACGCGGTATGGGTGCTATGACCCGTACACTTCCGTGCTGTGGTCCACGTGGCGCTTGTTGATGTTCTTGGGAATGTAGTCGTCGGGCACGAGGGTCGGATAGTCGCCGGCAAAGCAGGCGGTGCAGAAATCCGACACGTCGCAGCCGGTCGCGCGAAGCAGCGCATCAATGGACAGATAGGCCAGCGAGTCCACGCCAAGGTATTCGCGAATCTGCTCCACGCTCATGTTGTGGGCGATGAGTTTCTTCTTGTTCGGCGTGTCTATGCCGTAGTAGCAGGAGGCGATGATCTTCGGCGAGGCAATACGAAAATGCACCTCTTTTGCGCCGCAGGCGCGCAGCATCTTGATAATCTTCTTTGCGGTCGTGCCGCGCACGATGCTGTCATCCACCAGCACGATGCGCTTGCCGGCCACCGCAAAACGCGACGGGTTCAGCTTGATCTTGACGCCAAAATCGCGGATGCCCTGGTCAGGTTCGATGAAGGTCCGGCCGACATAATGGTTGCGGATGAAGCCCATGTCGAACGGAAGTCCGGACTGGTACGAGTAGCCCAGCGCGGCCGGATTGCTCGAATCGGGCACCGCCATCACCAGGTCGGCCTCCACCGGCGAGGCGAGCGCCAGCTCCCGGCCGAGGTTCTTGCGCACCTCGTCCACGCTTTTGCCGTAAATGTAGCTGTCGGGGCGCGCCACATAGATGAACTCGAACACGCACTGCTGGGTCGGCGCGGGCGGAAAGGGCTTCACCGAGGTGATGCCCGCGTCGGTAATGGTGATCACTTCCCCCGGTTCAATCTCGCGCACCCATTCAGCGTCTATGATGTCCAGTGCGCAGGTCTCGCTGGCCAGCGCCCAGCCGCCGTCCAGTTTTCCCAGCCACAGCGGGCGAAAGCCGTGCGGATCGCGGGCGGCTACCACTTCGGTCCCGTTCATGGCCACAACGGTGTAGGATCCCACCAACTGGCTGAGCGCGTCAATGAGGCACTCGGTAAAGTTGGTCTTCTTCGAGCGGGAAATGAGATGCAGAATGACGGTGGTGTCGGTGGTTGCCTGGAAAATCGCGCCCTGCTCCTCAAGTTCCTCGCGCAGCACGGCGGCGTTGGTGATGTTTCCATTGTGGGCCACCGCCATCGAGCCGCGGGCGTAGTCCGCCACGAGCGGCTGCACGTTCTTCAGATTGCTCGACCCAAAGGTCGAGTAGCGCACGTGGCCGATGCCGCGGTCGCCGCTGACGCGGGCCAGTTTGTGCGGCTTGAACACATCGGCGACAAGCCCGACCCCGCGATGCGCCGAAAGCACGCCCTCGTCGGAGCAGACAATGCCGGCACCCTCCTGGCCCCGGTGCTGCAGGGCGTACAGCCCCAGATAGATCAGCTTGGGCGCTTCCGGATGGCCGAAGACCCCGAACACGCCGCATTCGTCATGCATATGGTCGTCATCATATCCGGCGTCATCGCAGGAGGGAGAGTCTGGGGCGCCCTGCGAATCAAAATGGTCCGATTCCACGTTTAGAGGTCCTTCTTGCCCGTCAGGCGGGTGTAGGCTTCCAGGTACTTCGCGCGCGTCTTCTCCACCACTTCCGCCGGAAGCGGGGGCTGCGGCGAGTTTTTGTCCCAATCGGTCGTCTCAAGCCAGTCGCGCACAAACTGCTTGTCGTAGCTTGGCTGGCTTTTGCCGGGTTGGTACTGGTCCGCCGGCCAGAAGCGCGATGAATCGGGCGTGAGAATCTCGTCGGCCAGAATCAGCTTGCCCTCGCGCACGCCAAACTCAAACTTGGTGTCGCACAGCAGGATGCCGCGCTCGGCGGCTATGTCGCGGGCGCGCGAGTAGATGTTGATGGCGGTTGAGGCGGCCAGGTCGTTCCATTCCTTGCCGATGATCTCGGCGGCCTGGTCCGGACCGATGTTGATGTCGTGGCCCGATTCCGCCTTGGTGGACGGGGTATAGATGGGCTGTTCGAGTTTGCTCGCTTCGACCAGGCCCTCGGGCAGTTTGATGCCGCACACGGTTCCGCGCTGCCGGTATTCCTTCAGGCCGCTGCCCGCGAGGTAGCCGCGGATGATGAATTCCACGGGGAAGATTTCGCACTTGCGCACCAGCATGGAGCGCCCCTCGAAGATTTCCGGGTGCGCCTGGAACTCCGCGGGAAAATCGGCCAGGTCCGCCGAAATGAGGTGGTTTGTGCAAAGGTCTTTCACCTGCTCAAACCAGAACAGGGAGATTTGCGTGAGCATCCGGCCCTTGTCGGGAATGCCGATAGGGTTGACCCAGTCAAATGCCGACAGGCGGTCCGTCGCCACGATCAGGAGGTTGTCGCCAAGGTCGTAGATGTCGCGCACCTTGCCGCGCTTGTCAGGCTCGCGTCCCGGAAGGCTGGTCTGGCAAATGGCTGGACGGGTCATCGTGTTTCTCTCCTTGGCCCGCAGGCCGGTTTCCAATATTCTCTGCCGTTTATCCGCAACCTCTTGATATCTTCCACAGAAGTCCGGGCCGATCCATCAACAACTCATTACCGCCGGACCATTTGGAAACTTCCACGCCCGTTCTTCTCTGCTCTTTGTTCTTTGCGTTCTTGCGGCCGCTGTCTTCTTGCTTTAACCGCACAGAACGCAAAGACCGCAAAGATTTGTCAGACAAAATCCATTCGTTTTGCCAGTGTTCTTTTCCGTACCACTAGCTGTCATCTTCTTGTTTTCTTTCGAAGAAGTTCACCATGTCCACTCGGCAGCCTACTGTATGCAAAACACATACGTGTCCTGTTGCTCTTTGTGTTCTTTGTGCTCTTTGTGGTTAATCTCTCTTCTGTCCGTATTCTTTTTCCGTGTCGTCCCGTGAATTCCGTGGTTCTTGCTCGTACTTTGGTTGCGGCTCTGCTTCTCCAGGAATTCTGTGGTTTTCTTTGTCTTTCTTCTGTCTTCTGACTCCTGACTCCTGAATTCTCCAACCACGTTTCCGCTAGAAGAAAGTTCCCTGCAAATGGGGACGGTTGATCTCCAGCAGTTCATCAAGCAGTGCCCTGCACCCGTTCGCGTCCGGCATCAGCGGGTGCAGCAGCATCGCATTGAACGCGGCCGTGCGGTCGCCTTTTACCGCCGCCTCCACCGTCAGCGACTCGTAGGCCTTCACCAACTGCATCAGGCCGCGTATCGGCAATTCCGGCTTGGCCTGCGGTATGCCCGCCGCGCCGTTTTCGCCAATAATCGCCGGAATCTCCACCGACGCATCGTCGTCAAAGGTCGGGATCGCACCGTTGTTGCGGCAGCAAACGATCTGGCGGTTGTTCCGGTTGTTCTCTATCGCGTCCACCAGGTGGAACGCCGCGGTGGAGTAGTGAGCCCCGCCCCGCTTGCTCAGTTCCTCGGGCTTCTCCTTCAGCAGAAGGTCCTGGTACTTCTCAAACAGGGTCTCCTCCACCTTCACCACTTCCTCGCCCCGTGTGCATTCCTTGGCCTTGAGCGAGTCCAGCACCGTTGCCGTCGAATAGTAGTACTGGAGGTAGGGGTTGACGATCATGTTCAACTGGCGCATCGCCGTGATCATGTTCTCCCGGGTGGCCTCGACCTCCCATTCCTCCGCCGCATTCTCGATGAATTTCTCGATGACCGTCTTGGTGATGTCGGTCCCCAGGAAGGTGAACTTGCGGACCCATGCGAGATGGTTCAACCCCACATAGTCCAGTTCAAGATCGCCCACCTCGCCGCCGGTGTGCTTCAGTGTGTCCATGATAATGCCAATGGGCACATTGCACAGGCCCACCGTGCTGATTTTGCTGTGCTTGAGCACCGCCTCGGTGTTGATCCCGGCGGGATTGGTGAAATTGATCAGGAACCCCTTGGGGGCGAGTTCCTCCATGGCATGGGCCACTTCCAGGATGCGCGGAATCGTGCGCAGCGCGCAGGCGAACCCGCCCACGCCGGTCGTCTCCTGACCCACAATGCCGTACTTGAGCCCCAACTTCTCGTCATTGATGCGCGCCTGCATCTGGCCCACGCGAATCTGCGTGACCACATATTTGGCGTCCTTCACCGCCTCGCGCATGTCCCCCGTGGCATGGACTGTGAAGGGGTTGCCATTATTCTCCGCCATCCTTCGCGCGAACGCGGCGTTTATCCCCAGTCGGCGTTCATCCCGGTCCATCATCCACACTTCGCTAACAGGGACCTGATCCAGACGGCTGAACAACCCGTCCAACAGTTCCGGAGTATAGGAACTTCCGCCGCCGATAACCGTCAGCTTCATCAATCTTAAATCCTTATAAAACAGACACTTGCAAAGATGGACACATTCGAGCGTCCCGCAGGAAGGGACTGGCGGGCGCAACCACGCAAACCTACCGCCAGCATGGACTATATGATAGCCGCCAAACCCCGCAAAAGTCAATTTTCAGCGGTATTTCAAGAGGCAGATTCCTACGCAGCGGTAGGTTGTCGAATTCCCTAAGACAGTCCCCGTCGGAAACGAAACGCTGTTTGAATCGCCTATTATTTTGAAAAGCAGTCTGGAGACTTTCTTTACCTAAGCCCCCTGCGGAAATGCGCCACAGCCTTATTGAAACGCTAACGGTGTCCCGTTAGAATTCCGACAAGCGACTGCATTTCACGCAGACCACCAAGAGGGAAATCCTGCATGAAACCTTCGGAAAAAGCCCACCGCGACCGCCTCATCCTCATTGCCCAACGCGCCATGGCCGAACGGGGCCTCCTGCCTGATTTTTCGCCCGCCGTCCTTGGCGAATTGGACCGTATTACGGATGCGGCGGCCGAAACGGGTCCGGACATCCGCGACATGCGCGATCTGCTGTGGTGCTCCATAGACAACGACGATTCGATGGATCTAGACCAGCTTACCTTTGCCGAAGCCCAGGCGGGCGGCGCGACCAAAATCTACATCGCCATCGCCGACGTGGACGCGCTGGTGAAGACCGGCTCGG
>CALDSM010000510.1 GCA_937923585.1 uncultured bacterium | reverse complement strand
GCCGCAGCGTGGGCAGCGACACACCCGCGTCGCGTGACAGGTCGGCATAGTTCAGCAGGCCTGCGGCGCGCTCCGCCACGAGGGACATCAGGTGCGGCATCTCGGCCAGTCCGGCGACGTTCACCAGATCGCGCACATCGCGCGACAGTATGGTCTGCACGTAGGCGTCAAACCACGCCGTGCGCCGGGGTCCGTCCCTGCGCAGCACCGCCTCGGGAAATCCGCCCGCCAGCGCCAGCGGCTGCCAGTCCGCCGCGCCGGCCACCCGGCGGGCGCGGTCGGCGAAGTCGTCGTCGAAGACCGCATCCACGAAGCCGTCGCGCACGCTGTTCAACTCGCCCTGCGACAGCGGCCACAGGTCGAGGATCTCGACCCGGCCCGCCAGTGCGTCGGAGAACTGGGGAAGACTGCGCACATTGGCCGAGCCCGTCAGCAGGAATCGGCCGGGACGCCGGTCGCGGTCCACGCTGGCCTTGATGGCAATGAGCAGGTCCGGCACCCGCTGCGCCTCGTCAATCACGGCCCGGTCACCCAAACCGTTGAGGAAACCGGCCGGGTCTTTGGTTGCGGAGGCGAGTGCCGTCAGGTCGTCCAGCGTCACATAGTCCGTCTGGAAGATGTCCTGCGCCGCCTGTCGCGCCAAGAAACTCTTGCCGCTTTGCCGCGCGCCATGCAGCAGAATCACCGGAGTGTCCTGCACGGCGATGGCGATTTGTTTGCTTACGTTTCGGGGAAACATGGATTGTTTTTCCGAAATTTGTTCACCAACTGAACGAATTTCGATCATATTGTAACCGAATATCGGTCATTTGTCAAGAGGATAGGCAGGTGCTTGCATGGGGCAATCTAAGGGTTATCTTTAGGAGGTACAGAAGGAGGAAGTATGCGCAACTTATTGTATTACAATGATTTAATCGCAAGCATGCACGGCGGCATAAATGCCAAAATGACAGAAATATATTCACATTATGACCGAATATCGGTCACTATATGGTCGAATATCGGAATATGTTCTTATGAAAACCGTGCCTTGAATTGGTTGCCTGGTCGTGCGCGTTCCGTCCCGGTTATTTCACCACAAGATTGACCATCTTGCCGGGCACGTAGATCTCTTTGACAATAGTCTTGCCGTCCAAGTAGGGTGCCACCTTCTGATCGGCCTTGGCTGCGGCGAGGACCGTGGCCTGGTCGGCGGCAGCGGCGACCACCACCCTGCCGCGCAGTTTGCCCGTAATCTGCACCGGAATCTCGATAGTGTTTTCCACCAGCAGCGATTCGTCCCACACCGGCCAGGGTTCATAGGCCAGCGTGTTGCCGTGGCCCAGTTTCGCCCACAGCTCTTCGGCAATGTGCGGAGCGAAGGGCGAAAGGACCAGCACGAACGGTTCCAGCACGGCGCGGTCAATGGCGGAGGTCTTGAGTCCGGCGTTGACAAACTCCATCATGCGCGAAATGGCCGTGTTAAAGGACAGGTTGTTGATGTCGTTGGTAACCGCCTTGACGGTCTTGTGGAGTTCCTTAACCATCGCCTCGTCGCCGCCCGACGCGACCACGCGCGGGTGCAGCGCGCCGTCCTCGCCGATGAACAGCGACCAGACGCGGCGCAGAAACCGGAACACACCCTGCACGCCCTCGTCGGTCCAGGGCTTTTCGCGGTCGAGCGGGCCCATGAACATCTCATACAGGCGCACCGAGTCTGCACCGTACTGGTCGGCCACCTCGTCGGGGTTGACCACGTTGTAGCGGGACTTGCTCATCTTTTCGATCTGCGTGGCGACCGGCTCGCCCGTGGTCTTGAGCACAGTGTGCTCGCCGCGCCGTTCGACCTCGTTCGGATAGTGGTACTTGCCCAGCGTGTCCTTGAATGAATAGGCCAGGATCATGCCCTGGTTGAACAGCTTCTGGAACGGTTCGCTTGTGCTTACGAGCCCGGCGTCATAGAGCACCTTGTGCCAGAAGCGCGAATAGAGCAGGTGCAGCACGGCATGCTCGGCGCCGCCGATGTACAGGTCCACGGGCATCCAGTAGGACTCGGC
Source organism: uncultured bacterium (assembly GCA_937923585.1). Lineage (GTDB taxonomy): Bacteria > Hydrogenedentota > Hydrogenedentia > Hydrogenedentales > CAITNO01 > CAITNO01. The sequence goes on along the minus strand of CALDSM010000510.1, from coordinate 14,460 downwards.
CTCTTTCGACCACGCGGCGTTATCGTTGCGCGGGTCCACGAAGCGCAGGAAATACCAGCACGACCCCGCCCACTGCGGCATGGTGTTTGTCTCGCGCGCGGCGGGCTTGCCCGTCCCAGGGTCGGTCGTGTGTACCCAGTCCGTGGCGCGGGCCAGCGGCGGATCGCCCTGGGCCGTGGGCTTGTACTCGTCCAGCTCGGGCAGCAGCACCGGCAGGTCCTTCATCGGGACCGTCTTCATGGTGCCGTCTTCCAGTCGCATCAGCGGGAACGGCTCGCCCCAGTAGCGCTGCCGCGAGAAAAGCCAGTCGCGCAGCTTGTAGTTCACCGTTCCCTTGCCGACGCCCTTTTCATCCAGCCACGTCGCCATCTTCTTCTTCGCCTCGGGCACGCGCAGGCCGTCAAGCAGCGGCGAATTGACCAGCACGCCGTCGCCCGTGTACGCCTCTTTCGTGATGTCGCCGCCGGAGATGACCTCTATGATCGGGATGTCATAGGTCTTGGCGAACTCATAATCGCGCGTGTCGTGCGCCGGCACGGCCATGATCGCGCCGTAGCCGTATTCCGCCAGCACGTAGTCGGCGATCCAGATCGGGACTTCGGTGTCGTTTACCGGGTTGATCGCATACGCCCCGGTGAACACGCCCGTCTTCTCCTTCTCGTCCTTCATGCGGTCCTGCGCACTTTTGCGCGACGCCGCGTCAATGTATGCCTGCACCGCGGGAAGCTGTTCGGCCGTGGCAATGCGCAGCGTGAGCGGGTGCTCCGGCGCCAGCACGCAGTAGGTCGCGCCGAACAGCGTGTCCGGGCGCGTGGTGAACACGGTGAACTTCTCGCCCGAGCCCGCGATGGTGAAATCAACGTCCGCGCCCTCGCTACGGCCGATCCACTCGCGCTGCATGGCCTTGATGCCCTCTGGCCAGTCGAGGTCATCCAGCCCGGCCAGGAGTTTTTCCGCATAGGCCGTGATGCGCAGCATCCACTGCCGCATCGCACGCTTCTCCACCGGGTCGCCCGTCTCCACGTAACGCCCGTCCTTCACCTCCTCATTGGCCAGCACCGTGCCCAGCGCGGGGCACCAATTCACCGGCGCCTCCACCTCGTAGGCCAGCCCGCGCTCGTACAACACCGTGAAAATCCACTGGGTCCACCTGTAGTACTTCGGGTCGGTCGTGTCTATTTCCCGGTCCCAGTCATAGGACAGGCCGAGGCGCTGGATTTGGCTGCGGAACGTGTCGCAGTTGGCTTTCGTGATCAGCGCCGGATGCTCGCCCGTGCGCATCGCGTGCCGCTCTGCCGGCAGGCCGAACGCGTCCCAGCCCATCGGGTGCAGCACGTTGAACCCGTTCATGCGCTTGAAGCGCGAGATGATGTCTGTCGCGGTGTAGCCTTCCGGATGGCCCACGTGCAGCCCCGCGCCGCTCGGATAGGGGAACATGTCCAGCGCGTAGTACTTGGGCTTGCTCCGGTCTATTTCAGACTTGAAGGTCTTGTTTTTCAGCCAATAGGCCTGCCATTTGGCCTCGATGGCCGTGAAATCATACTGGCCCGGGGTAATCTCAGTGGACATGAAAATACACGCCTCCATGCAGTAAAACGCGGAAAATGACCGTCTTGCAAGGCCCAAAGAATACCATATTGGCCACGGGGGCTGCATGTTGCGGCGGCGGGTGGGCGCGATGGCGGTCCAGTTCGCCCCCTCCGGGGACGGGGATCTCTTGTCCCGTTAACCACGGGTTCCGCTGCGCTCCACCCGTGGCTATTGTTGTCTGCCCCCTCCGGGGGCAAGAACGGACCCATCCTTCCGTTTTGCCAAGGCCTGAGACCCAAGCCCCGGTTTCTCATCTTGTGTATCCTGTTCATCCATGTTGAATCGCGCTGCTTTTCCTTGACTGCCTTTGCACGGCGCTTTATGCTCTCTCCGGGAAACAACCAGAAGGAATTTGTCAATGCGTTATTTCGGATGGACGGTCTTGTCGGTCTTGATGCTTGCCGCGGGTTTGTCTGCTTTCGCGCAAGACCCGGTGGTGGACTTCTCGTATGCCTTCGCCACGCCGCACCGGATAACGGTCGGGCTGCCGGAGAGCAGCGACAAGACGCTGGTGGACTGTGAACCGGGGAATGTGCGGCTGGGCTGGACCTACGAGGATCTGACCACCTATCCGCTCGCCGCGTTCAAGACGCCGCCCGCACTTTGGGGGGTGCGCATCACGCCGCAGATTGACGGCAAGCCGCTGGCGCAGAGCAAATGGACCCGTACCGAGGGGTATTTGCCCATTCTCGACAACACATACACCGACCCTGCGGGTGCGGTGCGCATGGAAGTGAACGGCACGGCTACGGCGGCGCTGGTGCGCGTGACGCTGTCCAACACGTCCGCGGAGAAGCACACGTTCCGGCTGGTCTGCGAATCGCAGCGGGGCTTCTTCGGCTACAACCCCGGTTATGTGGATGCAGACAAGGACAAGGATGTCTTGCTGGCGGGTTGGGGTGAGCACGCCGACCGGATAATCATCATGGCCACGGGAGCGCCGAACTATGAAATCACGAACGCCACGACCCTCTCTCCGACCTGGGAACTCGCGCCGGGCCAGGAGAAGACGGCATGGGTCGTGCGGCCTTATCGCGCCCACGCCGCGGACCTTCCCGCGCTGCGCGCGAAGGACTGGCAGGCCGAGGCCGACGCAGCGAAGGCGAACTGGCGCGGGCTGCTGGACCGCGCCTCACGGGTGCTCATTCCTGATCAGGGTGTGGCCAGTGCATTCTATGCATGCCTCGGCGACTGCTTCATCATGCGCGAGCCCGTGGCCGGCGGCGCCATCGCGGGAACGCCCGGCACCGACGGCTACCGCGCGCCCAACGCGGGCGAGGCGGCCATCGTCGCCATCGCACTCGACCAGTTGGGCATGCACAAGGAGGCCGAATACGGTTTCAGCATTTGCCTCGGCATCCAGGGGGAAGACGGCGACTGGAACGACCCGACCGGCTGGGGCCACCTCATGTGGGCCATGTCGGGTTTCAAGTCGTGGACCGTGATGGAGCACTATCGCAACACCGGCGACCGTGCCTATTTGGAGTCGGTCTATCCGCGCATGCTGGCCAGTTCGCGCTGGCAGGAGAAGCAGCGCGCCCGCACCCGCGTTATGGCCGCCGACGGCAGCCGCCCGCTCACCTACGGACTCATGCCGCGCGGCATGGGAGACTGCGGGCTCAAGGACGGTGACGACCTCTACGGCGTGTTCCTGCCGCACAACATGTGGGCCACCTATGCCGACCGTTGTGCCATGGAAACGGCGGAGATCCTGGGCAAGGCCGACGAGGCTGCCGAACTGAAGAAGATATTCGAGACCGCGCACGCCGACCTGGTTCAGTCGCTCACCGCGGGCTCCATCAAGGAAGACGGCTATGCCTGGATTCCCGGCGTGCCCGGCAAAACCTGCGGCAGCCGCTGGGGCGGGCTCAATGCGCTGCTGCCCTGCGGCACGCTGCCCGCGGACCACGAACTTGTTGCCGGCACCATAAAACAACTGCGCGCGCACATGAGCCCCGGCGGTCTGCCGCTCAACACAGGCTGGCTGCCCAACGGCCTGTGGGTGGCCATCGCGCTGGACAACCTCGCCGAGGCGCATCTCCTGCGCAATGAGGGCGACGAGGCCGCCGCGCTGCTTTACGCCACGCTCAACCATGCCACGCCGCTGGTTACCTGGTGCGAGGAGCGTGCCCCCGAGCCCGGCGCCAAGGAATGCACCGGTGATCGCCAGCATTTATGGACCCCCGTGGCCGTCGTCCGCGCCGTGCGCGACAGCCTCGTTATGGAAGACGGCAACGACCTGCATCTGGGCCGCGGCATACCGCGGCACTGGTTCGCAACGAAGAAGCCGGTTGGCATCCAGAACGCCTCCACCCATTTCGGCGACGTGTCCTACGAAATGGTTTACGACCCCGCCACACAGCATCTGCAGGGCAAAGTGAGCCTGCCCAAGGAAACACCCGCCAACCGGACACCGGCGATAGCGATCATCCTGCACGCGCGCCTGCCCAAGGGCGTGCGCCTGTTGACCGTAAACCCAACCTCCGGCGCCACGCTCCTGCCCGACGGATCTGGTCTGCGCTGGGATTCGCCCAAGGGCGAACTGACCTTCATCGCGGCTGCGGGCTGAGAGGAATCGCGTACTTGTCCTTGGAGGGAATGCGAGCAAAGCGCTCAGTCGGAGGCTGATCCATGTGTCGGATTGCCCGGCCGGGCACATGGGTCCTGCTTAACCCCGAAGGAGACGGACGGATGCGCGGTGCTTGGCCCCGAAGGGGTCACCCAATAGTAGCCACGGGTGGAGCGAAGCGGAACCCGTGGTAACGGTCATAAACGGGAATGGTCCCCGAAGGGGGCCAATTTCGGGAGCTCGGGCATTTCCGTTCCCTTCGGGGGGGAAAGCCTTCACAATTCACTCGGTGTTTTCTTCTCTCATTCATCCATGTTGATTTGTCCGTTCTTTCCGCTGGACAAAAAGGGCGGCAAGGGTCTACCATCGTGCCTGCGGCGAACGTTCGATGAATCGTGAAGTCGGGACGGAGGCAGGAGGGTATGCCATGATCTGCCACATTTGCCCGCATTGCGAAACGCGACTAGAAAGCCCGAAGCGGTGCGTCGGCTCGGAGGTGGTCTGCGGCAAATGCGGAAAGGGTATGGAATGTCCCCGTGTGTCGACCGACTTATCCGCAAATATGGATGGGGATTTCATACCGTCAACCCCGCCGGAGGGTTATGGCCGTGCCGGCGACGTCAATTTGGTGGTTACGCTTGCCTGCCTCTCCTATTTCTGCACAGGCCCTTTGACAGCCTTTCCGGCCATGGTTCTGGGGCACTTGAATCTCCATTGCATACTGCGGGGCAAGGCACCCCGAACTCATCTCACGCGGACACTGTGGGGACTGTTCTTGGCCTATACGAATTTGGCCCTCTTCTTCCTATTCTTCATGCCCATGATGGCGATTCTATCCCAAGTGCATGAGGCATCCGGTCGAAACCTTTGTATCCAACACCTCAAGGATATGGGAGGCGCTTTCAAAGCGTTCAGTGCGGCACATAACGGTGCCTATCCTAAACTGTCGGACGTTCCGGGCCAACTCATGTGCGCCCCTGATGGGATATGCCCTGAATTCGTAAAGGAGCCGTTCTGGTTCGTCTGTGTGCGGAGTCCGATGATGCAAGAACGCAACAAGAGGCACATGGAATCTTGTGCGTTGGTCAACGACGAGTGTTACTTTTACCTGGGGCATGCAGTAACCAACGATGCGGAGGTGGAGGCGTTCTGTAACGGTTACAGGGAAGCAACTCGTTCTGGGACATCGTGGAAAAAGGCGCTGCGCGTTCCTCTTGGGCAGGGTTTCGAGGGAAGCGATGTTATCCCGCTTCTTGACAACGTTGCCGAAGGAATGGCCGCGCGCGTTCCGGTCATAATTGAACGCTCTCGAAACCATCCGGGAGGAGGGCATGGTGTGGGTTGGTTTTTCGCCAGAATGTGGGACAGCGATTCATCCATAACTCGGTGTTATGAGAGTGGCGGGCACGTCTTGTATTTGGACGGCCATGTTGAATACAAGAAGTACCCCGGCGAATGGCCCATGACTGAGAAGACTGTTCAGGCATTGGAGAAAATCCATGCCTTGCAGCAGGAGCAGAAATAGCCCCTCGTGTTGCGGCAGGATGACGGGGATGCCTGTTTGGCCCCGAAGGGGTCGTTGCTTTCGACAGGAAGCATCTCGACTGAAGAGTTTGCCCCCGTTGGGGACGACGGAACGGCGCCACGGGTCCACGGGTTCCCTTCAGTCACCCGTGGCTATTGTTGTTGGCCCCCTCCGGGGGCGCGGCGTGAGTGTTTTGGGTTCGCGGGTCAGTTTCGTTGCGCTCGTGGCCACTATTGGCGGCCCCGTTTGGGGACGCGGTGTGGATGCCTGCTCACCCCAATGGGGGCGTGGCGGATATGCCTGCTTTGGCCCCCTCCGGGGGCTTGGATGTCTACTTGCCCCCAAGGGGGCGGACGGGAGTACCTGTCTGGCCCGCAGCGGATAAACGTGAATGTCTGTCTGGCCCCGAAGGGGTCATCCAATAGTAGCCACGGGTGGAGCGAAGCGGAACCCGTGGTTATAATCAAGAGTGGAAACGGTCCCCGGAGGGGGCCAACTTTGAGAGTGCGTCTATGTCCACATACACGCAGATCTATTACCATCTGATCTATTCCACGAAGGGGCGTGAACCCGCCCTATTTGAAGACCGGCGCGAAAAGATCTTTCGTTACCATTGGGGCATTCTGCAAAACAATCATTGCCACCTGTACCGCGTCAACGCGGTGGATGATCACATGCACCTGTTGATCAGCCTTCACCCGACCGTCGCCCTGGCCAACCTCATCCGCGACATGAAGGCCGCGTCCACGGCGTGGATGCACGGCGAAATGGGGTTTCGCGATTTCCCCGGGTGGCAGGTCGGATATGGGGCATTCACGAAATCGCACGCGGAAAAGGAGGGCGTCATTCAGTACATCAAGAATCAGCAGGAGCACCACAAGACAATCAGTTTCAGGGATGAATTGCGGCAAATGTTGGAAAGAGAGGGGATCGCCTTCGAGGACGAGTATCTCGATTAGCCAGTTCGCCCCCTGCCGGGGACGGTGGGTCGGCGTCCGGGTCCACGGGTTCCGCTGCGCTCCACCCGTGGCTATTGTTGTCGGCCCCCTTTGGGGGCAAGAGCTTCCGCGGCCTGGATGAAATCACCGTTGACTCATGCTGTCCATCTCTTTCCTTTCCGCCCAAATATTCCAGTGGAAAAGCACGCGAAAAGAGTTTAATATCGTTCTGCGTTGGTCATTCACAAACAGACGGTGCCGCTACGCCAACAGGAGGAAGTGCCATGATCAAGCACACCTGCCCGAACTGCGGGGCGCAACTGGACGTTCCAGACCAATACGCGGGCCAGACCATCAAGTGCGGGGGGTGCGGCGCGACCACGCAATGTCCCCTGGAATCCGGTCCGCCGTCCATCCCCGTAGTGCCGCTGGAAGGGTCCTCCCCACCGCCTCCGGTTCAGGACGGGTCCAAGGCGCAGGCGGTTGCCAGCCTCGTGCTGGCCATTCTGGCATTTGCCTGTCTCGGTCCGCTGGGGTCAATCCCTGCGGTGATTCTGGGCCACTTTGCCCTGTCGAACATCAGGAAAGGGACCATGCCCGCCGACGCGCGCGGCCTGGCCATGGCCGGGCTGGTTCTCGGCTACATCAACATCGCCATAATCATCGTGTTCATGCTCATCATGCCGGCGATCCTGCTGCCCGCGCTGGCGCGCGCCCGCGAGTCGGCCCGCCGTTCCTCCTGCCAGAACAACCTCAAGCAGATGGGCATCGTGTATAAGATGTTTGCCAACGAGAGCAAGGGCCAAGAGTTTCCTCACCTGTCCAGCACGCCGGGCCAGTTGATGTCCGCCAAGGACGAAATCTATCCCGAGTATCTAACAGACAGGCAGATTCTCGTTTGCCCGTCGGATGTGGACAGTTCGCGGCGGGTGTCCCGGCCCGAAATGCTCGTGGACGACGAGTCCTATTTCTATCTCGGATACGCCGTCGCCAATGAGACCGATTTGCTGTCCTTCTGTGAGGTTTACAGGGAGCGCATGTCCAAAGGGCAGCCGCTTGACGGGGACCTGCAGGTGCCGGCGGGGAAGGGTTCGTGCGGTGGCAGTGTCATCTTCCAACTGAGGGAAGGCATCGAGCGCTTCTTCATCACCGACATCAACAACCCGGCGGGCGCCGCGATGGTGCAGTCCTCCCTGCCCATTCTCATCGAACGACCGGAGAACCATGTGCCCAAGGGCGGTAATGTGCTCTACTTGGACGGCCATGTGGAGTTCGTCAAGTACGGAACGAAATGGCCGATGACGGACAGGAGTCTTAACGCGCTCAAAGAACTCGATGCCATGGGAAAGTGATTAACCCGCCCAAGGAGTCCTCCTCATGATCCAGCACACCTGTCCGAACTGCGGGGCGCAACTGGATGTTCCGGACCAGTACGCGGGCCGGACCGTCAAATGCGGGGGATGCGGCGCTGCCACACAGTGCCCCATGGAAAGCGGTCCGCCGGCCATTCCTGTTGCATCGGCAAAACTGTCTGCATCACCGCCACCCCCAATTCAGGACGGCTCCAAGTCTCAGGCGATTGCCTGTCTCGTCCTTGCCATCCTGGCGTTTGTCTGTCTTGGCATCGGGGCCGTGGCAAACGTCCTCGCCCGCGCCAGAGAAGTTGCAGAACGCATGTCCTGCCAGAACAATCTCAACCAGTTGGGCATGGTGGTGAAGATGTACTGTGTGGATAAGGAAAACAAGAACCACGCCTTTCCCAGCATTTCGGGCAAACCAGGATGCCTGATGTTTGACAAGGAGGAAGTGTACCCCAAGTTTCTGGACGATCCCCGCATCCTGGTTTGTCCGTCCCACCGCACAGAAAGCATGGGGAAACTCAAGCCCGAGCAATTACTGGACGACCAAAGCTACTTCTACCTGGGGTATGCGCTTTGTGGTGACGAGGATGTGGAGAATTTCTGCGAGGTCTACCGGCAGCGCATGGCAGCGGGACAACCTCTCGACGATGACATCCCCGTGCCAAGAGGCAAGGGGACCAACGGCGGAGAGATTATCTATCGGCTGCAAGAGGGTGTTGAACGGCTCATGGTCACGGACATCAACAACCCCGGTTCTGCCAACCTAGCCCAGAGTAGCATGCCGATATTCATTGAACGGCCCATCCGTCATTGGTTCAGATCCGGAGGTGGCAATGTAGTGTTCATGGATGGGCATGTTGAGTACGTCAAATATCCGGGAACACTACATTGCCACCTCCGGATCTGAACCAATGACGGATGGGCCGAAGACGATCAGCGCCCTCGAAGCGCTCGACACCATGGGGAAGTGACTCGCCGCCCAGACCCTTCCCATTTATCCCATACTTCCCACATATCCCATGCCTCTCGCCGGCGAATCCCATCGTGCCCCGACATTTTGAAAACACCCCCCGTCTATGCTAGTTTCAACCCCCCCGGCGGCGGCATGCCGGCACGGTTGGAGGGTCATACGGTTATGGGTGTTGAGAAGATTAAGGCGAGTCTGAATCTGGGCGCAGTGCTCCAGAATCTTTCCGAATTGTGCAGGCTCGACCCTGAATCGCAGAAACTCGTTCAGGATTGGAACATCGGCATTCAGTTCACCGTGCTCGGCGGGCCCCGGGCATGGGTGGAATTCCGCGGCGGTGAATGCCGGACCGGGTTGGGCGGAGCCTCGCTGTCGGAGGTGCACCTGTTCTTTGCCACGCCGGGCCATCTGAACGCGATGTTTGCGGGGAGCGCCATTCCCCCGATTCCGCTCAAGGGATTCAAGCGGCTCGGTTTCCTGAAGAATGAGTTTCCCCGGGTTACCGCGCGGCTGGAGCACTACCTGAAACCCGGTCCCGGCATGCTCGACGATCCGGCCTTTCTTGCGGCAAACACCACCATGACGCTGCATACCGCGGCGAACGCCGTGCGTGAACTGGTGAAGACCGAAGCGACGTCGGGCAAGATTGCGGCGGCCACGCCGCCCGGACGGGTGCAACTGGCTGTCGGCGAAGACGGCCCGGCGGCGTGGATCATCTTTGGCCCGAATGGCGCGGATGCGGGCCGCGGCCGCATTGACCGTCCCGACGCGACCATGACCTTCCGCGGCATCAACGTGGCGCAGGCCGTGCTGTCGGGCAAGGAGGACGGGCTGGCCGCCATCGGGCGCGGCGACGTGGCCATCTGGGGCATGCTCCCGCTGATTGACAGCGCTTCGCTGATTATGGACCGCGTCGAGCGGTACCTTGCATGAGGGGAGGCAACGGGCAATGGCGGCGGCAACAGGCGAGGACGCGTCCATGACACCTTATGAGTATCCGAAATCCACCGAACTGCTGGCGCGGGCTTCCAAAGTCATACCCGGCGGCATCTACGGGCACTTCGGCCCGCCGCCCTATGTGCCGGTCAGCGCCTATCCGTTCTGGTCTGAGAAGGCACAGGGCGCCTACTTCTGGGACGTTGACGGGAACCGGTTCATAGACTACATGTGCGCCTACGGCCCCATGATTCTGGGCTATGCCAATCCCGTTGTGGATGCGGCCTACAAGGCGCAGATGGAGCAGTCGGACACGAACTCCCTCTGCTCGCCGCGCATGATCGAACTGGCCGAACTGCTGGTGGACATGATTCCCATCGCCGACTGGGCCTTCTTCGCCAAGAACGGCGCGGACATGACCAATCTCGCGGTGATGACGGCGCGCGCGGCCACGGGCCGCAAGAAGATTATCGCCATCAAGGGCGGTTACCACGGCACCACGCCCTGGATGCAGGGGCCGGGCCACCACGGCCTGACGGACGACGACCTCAACCACATCATCCGCATCCCGTTCAATGACGTGGTCGCGCTGGAGCGCGCCATTTCGCAGTATCCAAACGACGTGGCGGGTTTCATTTCCTCGCCCTATCATCACCCGATTTTCACGGACAACGAACTGCCCGCGCCCGGTTACTGGCAGCAGGTGCAGGCCATGCTGAAGAAGCACGGCATCGTGTTCATCATAGACGACGTGCGCGCCGGGTTCCGCGTGAATCTGGGCGGCTCCTGCGAACAGTACGGTTTCAAGCCCGATCTGATCGCCTTCTGCAAGGCCATCGGCAACGGATATCCCATCTCTGCGCTGGTCGGAACCGACGCGCTGCGCAAGGATGTGTCGAAAGTGTTTCACACGGGCAGTTACTGGTTCAGTGCCGGGCCCATGGCCGCGGCCATCGCCACGCTGACGGAATTGCGCCGAATCGACGGACCTAAAATCCTGCGCGAGACGGGCGAGAAACTCGCCAAGGGCATGATCGACGTGGCTGCCAGTCATGGCTATGCGCTCAAGGTAACCGGCGAGCCCGCCATGATGTATGTGCGCATAACGGATGATCCGACGCTGATGCTGCAACAGAAATGGTGCGCCGAATGTACCCGCCGCGGCGCATTCTTCACATCGCATCACAATTGGTTTGTATCAACGGCCCACACGGACGAGGACATTCAAGAGACTTTGGGAATCTGTGACGAAGCATTCAAGGCAATTAGAGGAAACGTCTAAAGCCAAGAAAGAGCCACCACGGAATACACGGATCGACACGGAAGAAGACAATAGAAATCGCGGGGTTTGGCGACAGTCTTTCTTTGCGTTCTCTGCGTTCTTTGCGGTTGAAGAGGAAGAGTAAGGAACCGCATAGAACACATAGAACGCAAAGAAAAGCAAGAGAGGTTTTTTCAATATGCCATTGACCGATCAGGAACTTAAAGACCTTTCCCGGACTGCAGCGAAAGTGCGCCGGGATATGGTTGACGTTACAGGATGGTCCGGCGGAGCGCATATTGGCGGCTCGCTCAGTATGGCCGACATTTTGGTGCTGCTGTACTGGAAGTACATGAAGATCGACCCGGCCCGGCCGGATTGGGAGGACCGTGACCGCTTCGTGCTCAGCAAAGGGCATGGAGGCATGGGCCACGCCGTGGTGCTGGCCAACCGCGGCTATTTCCCGATGGAAGACCTCAAGACCTTCAATGAGACCGGCTCGAAACTGGGCATGCACCTGGACAGCCACAAGGCGGTCGGCTGCGAGATTTCGACCGGTTCGATGGGGCACGGGCTCTGCCAGGCGGTCGGGCTGGCGCTGGGCGCGCGGGTGCTCAGGAAGGACTGGCGCACCTTCTGCATTATCGGCGACGGCGAGAGCGACGAGGGTTCGATTTGGGAGGCGGCCATGTCTGCGGCCCATTACAAGACCGGCAACCTCATCGGTTTCCTTGACCGCAACCATTACATGATTGACGGCAACACGGAGAAGATCATGTCATTGGAGCCGCTGGGCGACAAATGGCGCGCCTTCGGATGGGAGACGCGCGAGGTGGACGGCCACGACCTGAAGGCGTTGTCCGAAGCCATCGAGTTCGCCATTGACTATAAGAAAGGTCCGGTCATGGTCCTGTGCGAGACGGTGAAAGGGAAAGGCGTGGACTTCATGGAAGGCAAGGCTGCCTGGCACTACGGCGGTTTGGGCGCGGACCTGGTCGCCAAGGCCAAGGCCTCGATAGGGGAGGGCTGAGCAATGGCCAAGGCAGAAAGCACCGTTACCTGGACCGTGTATGACGCGCTGAAGATGAGCGCGCGCGAAATCTACGGCGTTGTGCTCACCGATCTCGGCGGCATGCACCCGGAAATTGTGGGCCTCTCCGCCGACCTCGCCAAGTCCACGCAGATTGGCGCGTTCGGCGACAAGTTTCCGGACCGCTTCTTCAACTTCGGCATCGCCGAGCAGAACATGTTTGGTGTGGCCGCGGGGATGGCCAAGGCCGGGTTGCTCCCGTTCGTGTCCACCTTCTCGGCCTTCGCGTCCATGCGCGCCTGCGAGTTCCTGCGCACCGACATCTGCTACCAGAATCTCAACGTCAAAATAATCGCCACGCACGGCGGCACTTCCTTCGGTTCGGCGGGCTCCACCCACCATGCCTTCGAGGACCTGTCCATCGTGCGCGCTTTCCCGAACCTGACGGTCATAGTCCCCGCCGACGGTTTTGAGACCGCTCAGGCGGTCAAAAAATGCATGGACATCAACGGTCCGGTGTACATCCGCATCGGCCGCGGCTTCGAGCCCGCCGCCTATGCCGGCGAGGACGACTCGTTCGAGATCGGCAAGGCCGTGGAAATGCATCCCGGCACGGACATCACCGTAATCTGCTGCGGTCCGACCGTGTTCCAGGCGCTGGAGGCAGCCAAGATCCTCCAAACCGACGGCGGCGTGAGCGTGCGCGTGCTGAACATGCACACCATCAAGCCGATTGACAAGGACGCAATCCTGAAGGCCGTGGCCGACACGCGCCGCATCCTCACTGTCGAGGACCACAACGTCATCGGCGGGCTTGGCTCGGCCGTGGCTGACGTGATCGCCGCGAGCGGCAAAGGCTGCGCGTTCGAGAAGGTCGGCATCCCCGACGTGTTCACGCCGCACGGTTACCCCGAGGATCTCATGCACCTCTACAAAACCGACACCGACGGCATTGTGGACAAGGTGCGCGAGATTCTCGGACGCGATTTCGAGGCCGACGAGGACTGGGAAGACGAGGTGTAGACGATGGCGACCACCGAAGACATGCTCACCGCGCGCATCGTGCTGCGCGCCGTATTGCCCCTGATCAAGGTCATGGTCGAGGACGATCCCAAGAAGCGCGCCCAGTTTGAGGGCGTGTCGGGCACCATCCAGTTCTCCGCCAAAGACGAGTCCGGCCCCGTCGGCGCGCATATCCGTTTCGAGAATGGCGCGTTCAGTCTGGTTCAAGAACTGGTTGACAACCCGGATGTCCATTTCGTCTTCTCCAGCGTGGCCAAGATGAACGCCATGTTCCGCGGCAAGCCCGTACTGCCGTCGCCGGGACCGCTGGTGCAGAGCGCCTTCCGCAATTTCGGCCTGTTGGCCAAGACCTTCGGATTGCTGCTTGGCCTCAAACTGCTCATGCCCGATGCCAAGCCCAAGACGGACGAACTGAAGCGGCTCAAGGTCAAAATGACGCTGTACATGGTTTCCACCGCGCTCAGCCAGTTAAACAAGTTCGGCGACCCCGAGATGGTCAAGTGGACCACCAAGCAGCCCGAGCGCATCTACCAGTGGAGCGTCAACGGCACCGACATCGCGTGCCACCTCAAAATCAAGGCGGGCCAGACCAAGGCGGGGCGCGGCGTCTACGAGCGCAGACAGCCTTTCGTCCACATGAAATTTGCCGGCGTGGATGAGGCCCTGCCCATCCTCGGCAACGAGGTGCCCATTGTCGAAGCGATGACCAAGGGCATGGTCGTCAACGACGGTTCCCCCGAATACGGCTCCCGCATCGGCGACTTCATGCAGCGCATTGCCAACCTGTTGGTGTAGACGGGGTATTGCTTCCCGTCCGGTAAAACAAAAACAGGGGCAAATCGCGCTATAATAGGAAAGGAACCGAGAAGAAGGAACAGCCATGAGTTTCGCCGAGATTGAAAATGAGGCATTGAGACTGACAGAACAGGAGCGCGCTCTGCTGGCCGAACGTCTCCTGTGCAGTCTTGGCGATGACACCGTCGCGATGCATGAGCGGCTGTGGCTGGAAGAAGCCGAACGGCGCTATGAGGAGTACCAAAGAGGCGCCCTGCCGGCGCGGGTGGCCGAAGAAGTCTTCCGGGACGCATACCGGAAGCTCGGGGGATGACCGCCCGTTTCTTACGCGCTGCTGAAAACGAGATGGTTGCGGCGGCGCGGTACTATGAACACAAGTCATTCAATTTGGGGCGGCGCTTTCTTGCGGAGGTTGAACGCACGCTGAAGGCAATTATGGCCTTCCCCGATTCGGGGACGCCGATG
>CALDSM010000509.1 GCA_937923585.1 uncultured bacterium | reverse complement strand
ACCGAGATCTACACTCTTTCCCTACACGACGCTCTTCCGATCTCCGACGGCATGCCCACGCCAAGGTCGGCCACGAGCCGCGCGGTCTTCTCCCCCACGCCCGCCATCGCTGCCTCATAACCCTGAGGCGTTTCCTCAAGACGGTCCTGCCTGTGCCAGTCCCACTGCACCGCCGCCCACAGGTCCAGTTCCGGTACCGCGCGCGACTCCACCGCGCCGAGCACTTCGTTGAACGCGGTTTGTATGCTTTCGCGGAAGACGCTGGGATCGGGTAACGCCGTTTCGCTCTTGCGCAACCCTTCGATCCGGGCCACGCCGTTCAGCCAGCCGCCCTTGTACGCACCAACAAACGTGACGGGCAGCTCCCCGCCCTTACCGCCCTGAATCCGCAACGAGAGCAGCCCTGTTTCGGAAAGGGCCGCCTCCATTCGCCATGGACCTGCGCTGGTCACGGCGGCGGCAATACCGCCGGCATCCTTGTCATCGGCCAGCACAAGCAGGGGCAGGCTGGATGCGTTGTCCAGCAGCACCGTCTTACCCGGAGACAGCAGATGCTCCTGGAAACAGAAATGGCTGTCAAAACCGTACAGACGCGGGAGTCCCGCCGCCTCTTCGATTTCCATTTCATAGGACCAGCCGTCACGCGGCGCCTCCCCGAAGGCATCCGAGGCGCGGAAAGCCGTGCCGTCGGCATAGGTGATGACGGGGTCCCAATGGGTGGTGTCATAGCCGATTTCGGTGCGCCGGTGCACCGTGAAGCGAATTCGGTCCCCCGCCTTCACGTCAAGGGTCAGCGCAGGCTCAACACCCTGCGTATCCTTCGCCTCGATTTCTTCCTGCCAGACCACGTCCGCGTTGTGGCGGATGCTCACGCGCACACCGTCGCCGCCGTTCGTGTCCGCCTTGAAGACGCCGCCCTTTACCGTGACGCTTCCATCGCGCGGAACCGTGAAGCGCCGCACGCTCGAAGTCTTCCCGCCGGAATGCTGCCAGTCCTTCCCGACCCGCGTCCAGTCCGGCCCGGTCCAGAAAGTCGAACCGTGCCACGTGTCTTTCGAGTAAGAGATTTCCTGAAAGCGCGCGCCGTCATATCCGCCGACCAACTGAAACGCCCAATCCACAACATTCACCGGAACGCTCGCGGCGCTTCCCTCCGCAACGCTTGTGCTCAACCGGTACATCTCCGCTTCAGGCAGCCATTGCTGTGCCTGTTTCAGTGCGAGCCCCGAATCCCGGTCCGTTATCGTCACCTCGTGCGCCGTGGTTTCATGAGACCGTGCCGTCCACTGCACCTGACCCATCCATGCCGCGCCGCTCTGCGCGGCCATCTTGCCAAAGATGGAAGGCGGGCCGTCGGCGGCTACCGCGGCAAGGGGTGCGGTCAGGAGCGTCAACAGCAACCGCAGGTGTCGGCAGTCTTTCACAGTCAAGTCCTCTCCAATGTTTGAACGGGGCCATTATATAGAATCTCCGTCTCAAGTCCCCCTTCGAAGGGGGACGCCCCGCCGTGGGCGGGGCAGGGGGATGTGGAGTCCCTCCCACCGCCAAACATCCCCCTGAATCCCCCTTCAAAGGGGGACTTAACACGCGACGCCATTTCAGTGCCTTCGTTCCGGTTCATATACCGATTCGCTGCAATTGCCCTGTATACTGTGCCCATGAAAAACACACTGCTCTCCATCCTGTCTGTGTGCGTGCTCGGCCTCGTGATTTCGGGATGCAGGCACGCCGTGGCGCCTTCGGTTCCCGTGGCCGAGGCACAACCGGACCCCGCCGCGAAGCTGCTTCCGCTGCTGGAGGCGGGCAAAGGGAAACCGCTGCTGCCCGAACTGGCCGCGCGCACGCCGGAGCAATGGGCGGCAACGCCCGCCGCGGCGCTGATCCTGCCGTGGGCGCGGGAGGCCGCCGCAGAGACAGACCTCCCGGAAACGACCTACACGCGATACCGGCAGTTCAAGAAGACCGGGGAGCGCCCACCCTATGAGGGACCGTACTTCGAAAAGCGGGCGCTGCTCGCGCGCGAGGCGGGCGCGGCGTGGCTGGACCGCGACGACACGCGCATCGCACGGATCAATGATCTGATTTGGAGCATCTGCGAGGAGACCAACTGGGTGGTGCCCGCCCATGAAAGCCATGCCATAGACCTGTTCGCGTCCGAAACGGCGTGCGATCTGGCCCAGGTGCTGATGGTCTTTGGCGACCGGTTGCCGGAGGAAATCCGCAGCCGGGTGCGCGACGAGATCAAGCGGCGCATCCTGGACCCCTACCTGGCGAACGGCGCGGAATACAGTTGGGGATCGGGCCGCAACAATTGGACGGGTGTCTGCGCCGGCTCAGTCGGCCAGACCTTCCTGCTGATGGAGGAGGACCCGGTCCGCCTGTCCAAGGCAATCGCAACGGTGCTCGAACAGCTGGACCGCTTCATCGCCAAGGCCTTCACCGAAGACGGCGCGAGCCTGGAGGGGATGGGCTACTGGAACTACGGCCTGAGCCACTACGTGTCCTTCGCCGAGATGCTGCGCGAGCGCACCAACGGGGCAATAGACCTGCTCGCGCAGGAGAAGCTGAAGGCCATCGCCCAGTATCCGGGCACGGTGCATCTCGGCGGCGGCATCTATGCCAGCTTTGCCGACGCGCACGAGACTTCCGAGGTGGAGCCCTATCTCGCGGCGCGCATCGCGCAGCGCACGGGCGCAGCCGAGCTGCTGGCGCTCGCGGGCGGGGTCACGGACTGGCGCTTCAACACGCTGCTGCGCAATGCCACCTGGTGGAACGGTGTCAAGACGGAAGAACCGCCGATGCGCGAGGCGTTCCTGCCCAAGGCGGGCATCGCAAAATTCGTGTCCGGCCCGGCCGTGCTCGCCATCAAGGCCGGCTACAACGACGAGCCGCACAACCACAACGACATCGGCAGCTTCATGCTGTGCTGCGACGGTGCCGCCTACCTCTGCGACCCGGGAGGCGGGCTCTACAACCGCGACTATTTCAGCAGGAAGCGCTATGACAACGTCTTCGCCAACTCCTACGGCCACAGCGTGCCCCGCATCGGCGGCAAACTCCAGCAGCCCGGCCCCAATTTCAAAGGCACCATCGAGCGCACCGGCGACAAGGCGGTCGCCATCCGTTTCGAGAACGCCTATGGCATCCCCGAACTCCGCGAAGCGACCCGCCGCGCGGCATTGCAGGACGGAATGCTGACACTGGAGGACGCGTTCGCCTTCGACGGCGCGGGACTGGAAGTGGAAGAGGCCTTCGTGACCTGGCAGAAGGTGGAGGTCAACGGCGGCACGGCCCGCATCTTCACGGACAAGGGCGCAGTCACCATTACGGCCGACCAGGGCGCCTTCACCGCCGAACCGTTGACCGAAGCCTGCAACGCCAACCACAAGAAGGGAATGCTCACCCGCATTGCCCTGGCGCTGCCCGCCGCGCCCAAGATCGTCACGCAATTCACAATGCAATACACCCGGGCCAAATGAGGACTGCCGGCAGGCAGCAGTGGACGGACCGAAAAGGGAAACTTGCAGCAGCCGGACAGTAGGTTCTAACATTCGCAGTCACTCTTGCCGGCTTTAATGGCTGTTTGAGTCTGGCATCCGAAACAGGGGGTGACGGTCATTGCAGTGTTCAGGAGGTGCTCAACCAAGACATTTCCGTGTCTGGCAGGAGTGGATATTGTGAAATCGGCAGTTGCCGGACAGAGGAATTTCACGGGGCGGTTGGATGCGCGAGAGAGAGCGAATCTCCTCGTGTTCGCATTATTCGGTGCCGGGGTATTGCTGGAGTTCATTGCCAGCGGTGTCTGCCATCTCATCAAGCGCCAAATGCCGCTTGATGAGCAACTGGCACTGGCCGCCATGGCGTGCTTTGTGTGCGGGGCGCTCATCTTTGCCCACAGGAACGTGAAGGACAGGATGATTATCGCGTGCCTGATCGGCGCCTCCGCTTTACTCCTGTGCGCCTGCGTGCTGGACGTGACGGGTGCGTTGAGGCAATTTGCAGATTCGGCCCTGTTCGGTGGGACAAAGCATCTTCACAAGATGGTCCACGATATAACCCTTACCGCAGGCCTGGCGCTCCTGCTGGTGAGTTTCGGCATGGCGTCTTTGCAGGCATACCGGGCCCAGCGGCGGCTGGAACTGCAGAATGAGGAACTTCGGCGGGAGACAAAGAGCCGAGTCCTGCTGGCCACGGCGATCGAGCAGTCGGACGAGTCGATCGTGATTACCGACCCACAGGGGGTCATCGAGTACGCCAACCCTGCGTTCGAGGCGCTGACGGGCTACGGCAGGGAGGAACTAATCGGGCAGACGACGGCCTTCTTCCGCGGCGGCGGCAGCGCGCACATGGACGTATGGCGCACCATCACGCGCGGGGAGACCTGGCGCGGGCACCTGATTAACCGGAGGAAGGACGGCACGGAATACGAGGTGCGCGCCGTCATCTCCTGCGTGTTTGGCGAGGACGGGAAGATCGTCAACTACATCGGGGCGCAGCACGACGTGACCCTCCAGATGAACCTGGAAAGACAGCTCCTGCAGGCGCAGAAGATGGAGGCGCTCGGAATGCTGGCGGGGCGCGTCGCGCATGATTTCAACAACATTCTGGCGCTCATCCTGGGACACAGTGAAATGATGCTGCGCCAGATTCCCGACCAGGACCCTGTTCGACGGCATGTGGAGCGCATTGAAAAGGCGGGACGCCGGGCGACCAAGCTCGTCAAGCAAATGCTGGCTTTCAGCCGGCAAGCGGAGCAGAAACAGGCTCCGATCACGGTGCACCGCGTGGTCAGGGAGGCGGCGGACCTGTTCCGGGCCTCCCTGCCGCCGACGATAGAGTTCAGGGAGGCAGTGGCGGACTGCGGCACCGTCATGGCAGACTCCACGCAAATCCACCAGGTGGTAATGAATCTCTGCACCAATGCGTATCAGGCACTTAAAGACCGGAAGGGAATTCTGGAGGTTACGCTGGACGAGGTGGAGATTGGGAAGGGATCCATGCCCGGAACGGAAAAACTCAGCCCGGGGCATCATGTGCGGCTGACGGTGCGGGACACGGGCAACGGCATAGACCCATCGGTGCTGCCCCACATATTCGACCCCTTCTTCACCACGAGAAATCCCGGGGAGGGAACCGGGTTGGGTCTGTCCACGGTTCACGGCATTGTGGCCAGTCACAGGGGCGCGGTAGTGGCTCGAAGTGAAGCCGGACGCGGTTCCACCTTTGAGGTTTACCTGCCAAGACTGGATGACGCATCCCAAACTCCCGTTCCCGAACAGGAACCGCCTGCGGGCGGGTGTGAACGCGTTCTTCTCGTGGACGACAGCGAGGAAATCGCCGAGATGGCGGGCATGGCACTCGAGCAGATGGGATACTCTGTAAGCAGCTTCACCGACAGCCTGGAAGCCCTGGATGTGTTCCGAAACGCCCCGCAAGAGTACGACACCATCGTCACGGACCAGGTCATGCCCGGCATGACCGGCACCGAGTTTGCCCGCGAGATTCTCGCCCTGCGCCCCGGACTGCCGGTCATCCTGATCAGCGGATTCGGACAGGAACTCAATCCCGAGGCGGCGCGCATCGCAGGCATTTCGGAGTGCCTGATGAAACCGTTCGCCGGCAGGGCCTTGAACGATGCCATCCGGAGGGCATTTGACGGGAAGACCTCTTCGGCAGGCGCGTAGCACAGTCTTCCGGAAACGCCAGTCGCCCCGCCGGCTGGTCTTGCTCGGAACCGGCCCGGCATGAAGTCCAGCGCAGCGGGCCTCCGAACGGCAGCCATGGCACGGACCGGACGGGGTCGGTCTGTGGCAAGCTACCTCTTCCGCATCCTCCCCGCGCCGGCAAGGGCGAGCAAGCCGAACAAGACACCCATCCCCGCAAGTCCTGCGGTCGGCACGCTGACGGGTTCCACGTCCAAGCGGGCGGAGGCGGTCAGGACGTCGGTGTTGGCGTCACTCACCTCCACCCGGTAGGTGCCCGAGTCGGACAGGGCAAGATCGTACACCGTGCAGGAGGACTCATCGGCGCCGGAGATGGCCTGCGCCCCCCTGCTCCAGGCATAAGTCACCGGCGGGTAGCCACCCTTGGCTTCCACGGTAAACGTGTGGGAATCCCCGGCCCCCACGCGGGCGTCCGCGGGCGGGACCGTCATCCGCAGATGATCCTCCACCTGCAGGTTTGCCGGGGGGGTGGCGTGGGTAACGCCGCCATGGATGACTTCACACCAATACAGTCCGCGATGGGTCTTCCGAACGCCGTAAAGCGGCAGTCCGGCCTGGTTCGCGCCAATGTTGCGCACCGGGTTTCCAAGGCCGTCGTCCCACTTCCACTGGTACACGATCCCTCCTGGAACGGCGGCAACGGCGACCGTGAAAGCATGGTTGTCACCGGTGTATTTTTGTGCGCCCTGCGGCGCGGCCGAAAAGCCGGACCAGTTGACCACG
>CALDSM010000508.1 GCA_937923585.1 uncultured bacterium | reverse complement strand
TACGAGATCTGATCGTGACTGGAGTTCAGACGTGTGCTCTTCCGATCTGTTGCTTGCGGCCACGATGCGGACGTCCACTTTGCGCGTTCGGCTTGAGCCGACCATGCAGACCACCTTGTCCTGCAGGACCCGCAGCAGTTTCACCTGCATGGAGGCGCTCGTTTCGCTGACCTCGTCCAGGAAGATGGTCCCGCCGTCCGCCGAATGGAAGAAGCCGGCCCGCGTTTCGGTGGCGCCCGTGAATGCGCCCTTGACATGGCCGAAGAGTTCGCTCTCCAGCAAGCCATCCGGGATGCCGCCGCAGTTGACGGGGAGAAACGGCGCCGCTGATCGGTCACTTCCGTAATGGATTGCACGCGCGACCAGTTCTTTTCCCGTGCCGCTCTCGCCTGTAATCAGTACCGTGGCCGGGGTGGAGGCCGCCTTTTCCACCGCGCGAAAGACTCTTCGCATGACCTCCGATTCACCTATCAGTCCATGGGGCATTGCGAGCGCCGACATGCCGGAGGGGTTGCTGCACCGGCGAATCCGCAACTTCTCGAGTGCCCGCCGTACGGCCGCGTACAACTCCTCCTCGGTAAACGGCTTTGCAACATACTCCTCTGCTCCTGTCTTGATCGCCTGCACGGCCCCATCAATCGACGGGTAACCGGTAATCACCATGACTTCGGTGTCGTGGCAGTTTTCCCGGACATGCCGCACGAGGTCCATTCCGCCGACCCTGGGCATCTTGAGATCCGTGATAACCAAGTCGACCTTGACCGCCTCCAGCAGCGCGACTGCTCCGGCAACGTTCGATGCCGGCAGTACTTCATACCCTTCCGCGGACAGGTTCCGCTGCAGAACTTCAATGGTCAGGGGAGAATCATCCACCACCAGAATCTTTGTCTTGCCCGCTTTCTCCGTCATGCGATCAATCCTCTTTCACATGTCCGGCGGCGGTCCGGGGCAGCCGAATCTCGAATTGTGTTCCCGCGCCCACCTCACTGCGGACCTGAATGGTTCCCTCGTGCGCCGCCACGGTTCCGTGCACCATCGGGAGGCCAAGCCCCGTCCCTTCACCGACATCCTTGGTCGTAAAAAACGGCACGAACACCTGCTGAAGCACCTCGGGACTCATGCCGGGTCCCGAATCCTCCACGTGAAGCGCCACCGCATCGGCGCTTCTTTCCGTCTTCAGCCGGAGCGTTCCCCCGTCGGGCATCGCCTGCAGCGCGTTGACCACCAGGTTCACGACCACCTGAACGAGCTGCGAGGGGTCTGCGGGAATCTCCGGTAGCATCGGGTCCAGCACACACTCCACCTCCACCCCGGCTCCCGTGCAGCGCGCGCCCAGAAGTGAAAGCGCCTCTCGCACCACATGGTTGACATTCACCAGTGCCTTCTCCGGCGGCGTCTGCCGCGCGAACACCAACAGCTTCCTGATGACCTCGCGCGCGTGCAGACAGGAGGCTTCGATCTTGCCCAGGTCCCGGTTCGCCGCTTCGGGCAGGCCCGGACATTTCCTGGCCAGCTGCGCAAAGCCCAGAATATTGGCCAGGGGTTCGTTCAGCTCGTGCGCGACCCCGGCCGCCAGCATGCCGATCGTGGCAAGCCGGTCCGCGTGACGCAACTGGTTTTCCAGCCGGGCACGGTCCAGTTCCGCCTGTTTGCGCTCCACAACCAATGCCACCTGTTGGGCTACGGCATTTATCAGGTTGCGTTCCTCCCTGAGGAACGGACCCTCGTCATGCCCCGGTCTTTCCTCGAGATAAACCACCTCGACAAAGCCCCGATTCACGTTTTGAACCGCGATCTCGGCGCGCTGGGCATGCGGGCTCTCCAGGAAGCCCGGCGCGGCATACGTGCGCCCGTCCAGGACAATGCGCGCGGAGGCGATCTCGGGATACTGCCAGGCGGGCGTGAGCAACTCAACCGTCTGCTGGAGGATGTCCTCTATGGCAATGCCTGGTTTCCCTGCGATTTCGGCCATCCGCAGGAGACACGCCAACTCCTTGACGCGCTCCTGCAATGCGGTCGTCGCGCGTCTGCCGCCTTTTCTGTACGTCATCGGTTCTCCCGGAAGAAGGCTGAATCGGAACTGCAAACACCGCCTTGCCTTCGTCTAGTCTTGCACGAATCGACCGCTGGTGCAAGAATTTGCCGTTTCATGGCGACCGCGTTGTTGGCTGCCATTGGGGACTTTCAGGCATGGCAGGCCTGTCGTTCACCCACGTCCGGGATTACGCATGGCGCCCGCGCAAAGACCCCGCCGCACAGGCTGCCGATAGGGTATCCGCGACTGCCGCGGCACCCGCGGAGGCACACTGGATTCAGCGGGAAACGGAATCCTTTATGGCAACGCTCAATGCGGCGCAGGAAGCCGGGACGCTGTCTCCGGACGAACTGATCGTCAATGCGTACCAGTTGACGCTCGGGCGTCCAAACGGGTAAAGGGACGCAATTGTCCTTCGGCAATCCCATCGACCCGCCTCAACTTGGCTTTCAAATCGGGCGGAAAATCCAACAAAACCAAGTGCTGGGTTGCCCTTCACTTGGGTATTCCGAGTTCCCGACCAAGGTCCTCTCGGTTCTTAGCTCGGTCCAAATGGTCTGTCCGGAGACGCTGTTCCATCCACTCCGCAATCTGAATGGGATTGAAGCGCAAGATATTGGGCCAAATTGATTTAGATGGCAACAGGAACCGGCTGGAAAAGTACTTCATTGCGACACAAATGGTACGCCACTTCCCTTTTGGGGCATAGATCCAAACTGTCCATTTTGTCTGAACTAATTTGCCGAGGGCGCACCGGACAGTGTCTTGATCTTACCGTCGGGCAGGGGCCACTGGTCGTATTCCTTGGGGAGCGGCTGACCGTCTTTCTGCTTCGTTACCCCGAGGGACTTTGGAGCCGAGACATCGTATTCGGCTATGTCCCATGCTTGTCTTGGTGTTGCACGTAATTCTGAATTACCGGCTGAAACGTCGCCAAAGACTACGGTCATTCTGGCCCCCATTTCCGCAGCCGCCGTTCAATCGAGCTTTCCGGCAGAAAACGGGCTCGCCGCGGTGGCGTATGAGATGCAGCGCCATCACCAGCATGATTGCTGTGGATATGGCGAACTGAAAATACCGGACTTTCTTTCCCTTTGCTTCCGCAAGGTATTGCGCGCGCCCTTCCACCATCCATTTCCAGAGGGCCTCATTCCAGAGACCCACACGCCGCCTTTCCGTATCCGTCTTGGCAAGCTGCTGTGCCTGGCTCATCCAGGCGCCAAGCTGCTCCATCTGCTCCGTGGTTCCCAAGCGGGTCCAGGCTGCATTTCGCCAGTCAATGCTGTCCTTCTTATAAAACGGGGGTGGATAGTTGTCCGGGTTGGTCGCGATTTCTTCTATTCTGCGGTAGAACTTTTCCATGGGTTCAGCGGCCGCGCCAAAATAGCGTTCGAAGAACTCGTGCAGCAACGCATCCACGTCTTGGTCCGGGTCGTCCCACAACTTGGCGATTATATATGCTTCAAGCATGTCCTGCTCGCCGCAGATGAAAATGCCCCGTATGCCATCGCGGATAAACCTGCGCATGGTGTCAGCCGAACAGTGCGGCATGATGTTTGGAAAGCACTTCCACTTTCCGATCAGCGCCGACTCCATGGGATGGTGGTAATAGTTCCACAGGAATTTGGGCGCTTTGGTCTTTTGCAGCCATTCCTGGTAGAGGTCCATGTCGTTCTCGCGCATCTCTTTATGGATGGCGTGGTAGCAATTGTGCAGGCACGGAGCCACGGCCACATTCGGCTCGATGTCAAACGCCGTCGGCGGCAGGGCGTACTCCCAGTAGGCGAGGGTGGCAATGTATTTGTCGGGATGGGTAGTGCGCACGTCACGGGCCGCCGCATTCACAAAAGAAAAGAAGTAGTTGCTCACGGTGCCGCTGCTGAACAGCCCGGTATTCATGCCCTTGCCTGAAACCAGCAGTTCCCGGCACCGGGCACAGGTGCAGAAATTCGCGTTGTCATCCGGGACGATGGCAAAGTAATCGCCGGCAGCCTTCCAGCCTTCGGGCGCATTCTTTTTGTCGTCGAAATAGTCCCGGGCCATCTGCGCGACTTGTTCGACCAGTTTTGGGTTCGAGTAGCACAACTGCGTCCCCCGGCCTTTTCCCTGCGCCTGGTACTCCGAGACTGTGAAGATGTCTTTGATGGTCTTGGCGTGGAACGTGTGGTTGGCAGCCCATTTTTCACCGCCCAGCCGCAGGCGCCGCCAAAAAAGAAGAATCTGCTCTTGCGTAACCGGGCCCCATTGCCTTTGCATAAATGGCCAATTGCCGCTCCAAAGCGCATCACGCAGTTTGAGGGCAGGCGCACGGCGAACATCCGGCCCTTCCACCGTCAGGGTCTGCCTCGCGGGAATTATGATGGCCGTGTCAGACGGTCCATACCACCGCACATCACAGAACCTTTCAATGAAGTGATACACAGCATGGCAGGTCCCCTGATCGTCGTAAACGCCCGGCAGTTCAATCTCACCGATGCTTCGCTCCGGACAGCCGACCGATTTCCAATAGTCTATCCGCTGGCGGGTGGAATCGAGCGTGTCACCGCAGGACATGGGGCGGCCGAACTCGCGGCGGTTGGATTCCGTGTCTTCCCAGTCCCGCCCGATAAGGAGTATCGTCGCCGGGCGGAACGCGATAAGATACTCTTGGGGCGCAAAATCCGTCCCTTTGTAACCCAATGCGCGCGTGGCCCCGCTTTCCCCCATGAGCACGCGGGCCCCCGTGATGTTTTGAGTGTCATCGCGGATGGGCAGCTCGGCGCCTGTGATTTTGAGCACGTGAAACTGAAGCTCAAGCGCCGCCAAACGCGCCGCAGGCGTCGGATGTTGCGCCACAACAATGGTGCATGCGGGGTGTCCCTCTTCTGCGAGAGTGAACGGAGTTTGTGGAATTGCCCCTTCCGAGCGCGCACCGCACAGTGCAAGACCGGCTGCCAAAACTCCATAACAGAGCCAATGACACATTATTTGACTTCCCGCCCCGCCAAACTTGATTGACTGCTAGAAGTTTCCGCTCATCACGATAGCCGCAAGCGGACTCGCCGGCCACTCGCCGGGGTACCGCTGAAAACTGACGTGGCCGTCCAAATACAGCACATTCGCGCCGCCTGGCAGGTGGTTGAAGGTATAGGCGGTTTGTTGCGCCTTGACGTTGACATAGTCGTTGCTGACCGCCAACAGGCTTTGTGCCGCGGCAGATCCCGAAGGATTGTTGATATCCGTGATGAAGAACCGCTCCACCCCTTCCCGGAGCCGGTAAATCGACATGGCCGCCCCGGCAGGACTGACATCCGTGTCCAGCTTGTCGCCGAAGTTCTCCGGGGTAAGGTTCGTCTGTATCTGCAGCATCAGTTGGATGAAGGCCGTCTGGAATGCCGTCAACAAGTCCTGTTGAACTCCCTTCTGCTGGAAATAGGCAACCACTTGCGCGGCAAATGACGCAATTCCGGTCATGCCTTGTCCCGTGGTCGTGAACACGTGCGGGTCATCCGTTATCCCCGGGAAGTAAAGCGCCCAGCCCAGATAGAAGTAGCTGGCATTGTTGTAGCTGTACTCGCAGGGATAAAAGTCCTTGTTCGGATTTCCCGAGGTGCTTCCCATCCCGTTTCCCGTCTGGACTTGGCTCAGATGGTCCGCATCATTGAAGCGAACCGCCACATCTTTGGTGCGTGGGTCACTCGGACAGATCAGCACGTTTGGGTCGGACAGGTATTCCGGGAAAACGCTGGGCAAATCAAGAATAGTCACCGAAAGCATGCTTTCATCACAATTCCAGTGCCGGATCATCGGATACTTCTGTCCGTTCTCATTCGCATACATCTTCAAGGCAAGACCAATCTGTTTAAGATTGCTCTGGCAACTCGCCCGCCGCGCCGCCTCCCGCGCACGAGCCAGCGCTGGAAGCAGAATAGCCGCCAAAATGCCGATAATGGCGATAACAACCAGCAACTCGATCAAGGTAAACCCTCTTCCCTTCATGCCCATGGTCTCCTTTCACGTTCCTGTTTGAACTCGCAACCTGAACCTGCTAGGCTTTAACAAGTGATCTTCAGTGTGTTACTGAGCGTTGAACCAATATGTGAATGGCATTCAGGAGATGAGTATGCCTCAGAAAGCGAGCAGAAGTCAAGGGCCAACTATCTCAGAAGTGCGCCGTGAACGCGAACGGGCCGAAAAGGCTGAGCGTATCATGGATGTGGCGCGTGAGATGTTTGTGCGCGATGGCTACCAGGCAGTGACCCTTCGCCGGATTGCCGAGGCCATTGAATACTCGCAAGCCGCTATTTACCAGTACTTTACGGATAAGCAAGCGCTCGTCGAAGCAATTATCCGTAAGGATGCCCAAGACTTGCGTGAAAATCTTGCTGAAAGCACGAAAATTCAAGAACCCATTGCTCGAATGATTGAGATGGCGCACCGTTACGCCAAATGGGGCATAACGCACCCAAATCATTATCGCCTAATGCTCGTTCCCCCACCGACTTGGGCCGAACAGGACCTTGAGGCGGACAAGCAGAGCCATATTCCTTTGGAACAGGAAGCACTGTGCATTTTGACCGAGGCTGTCAAAGAGGCCATCGGGCGCGGACTGCTCAAGGAGAAATACACGGATCCCGCCCTTGTTGCCGCAATGCTATGGGCAGCGGTTCATGGGGCTATCGTTCATGAGATAACCCGAGTGCCAAAGGAGCTTTCCGCACTGGGCGGTGAAGGTCTCACCTTTGAACACCTGTTCAACGCGCTGCTGGAGCTGTTTGCGGATGGATTTCTTAGAAACAAGCGTTAGCCACAGGAAGAAGATCTTGACAATTCTCGCGCCTGTGCCCTTTCGAAAGCGACGGGATGCGCCGACCGACTCAGTCGCAGATCTAACGCCATCCATTGCCCAGTCGCACCCAATAGCGCAAAGGCCCGCAAATTTCCTTCAGCCACCCAGGCATTACCCCCTTAGCCGAACTTTCGGATCTGCCGGGAAGTCGAGGATGGCCGAAAATTGGCTTACTCGATATTGCGGGAGACCGACCTGTCGACCAAGAATCCGGCGCTTTTCGCCTTGGTGGGCAAAATGGTTCGGAATTGACTCTTCGAGCCACTCCGCGATGATGATGGGACTAAACCGTAAAATATGTAACGGCAAACGTTTAGGCGGAAAGATTAACCGATCGAAGAAGTACTTAATTATGGCATAATTGGTGCTCCATTATTCTGCCTTGTTTTTCAACCGCTTGCGACGATTTCCCTTCGTATTCCCCTGGAGGGACTCGAACTTATCGGTCATGAAGTGGGTTGTCTTCTGGCTAGGCACTGACGAATCCGCGTACATAATGGGCCACTGAATTCCGGCGAACGAAGCCGACACTACTTACGTGCCGCAAGCTGGATGTTTTCGATTCTGCCCGCAAGCCGTGGGTCTGCCTCAGCCATACCAAATGGACCTTGTGGCGACATGCGGATGTTCCTGAACCCAGCCTTCTGGACTGCATCAAGGTATCCTTGCAGGTCAGATGCTGCGGTAAGCCATGCTCCCCATACCTGGTCATTGAAAACGTCCTGAGGGAATTCGCCAATGGTGACGAGGTCCGAGATAATCATTCTGCCGCCGGGCTTTAGAACCCTCAGAATCTCAGCGAATGCAGCCCGTTTGTCCAGACAGTGGTTGACGACACAGTTGCTAATGACGACGTCCACCGAATTGTCCTCAATGGGCAAGTGCTCCACTTCACCTTGTTCGAACCGCACATTTCCATAATCGCCGTTTTGCGCGTTTGCTCTGGCTTTCTCGACCATCTGCAGCGTCGAATCCACGCCAATCACCTTTCCAGCCTTACCGACGGCGCCCGCTGCAAGAAACGCATCCAGCCCACCGCCGCACCCCACATCCAATACCGTTTCACCCAGGCGGAGTTCTGCCAAGGCTGTGGGGTTGCCGCACCCCATTCCCATGATGGCCCCTGACGGTACGCGGGAGAGTTCCTCCTTTGTGTATCCGATGCTCTTCGCCTGTTCGAGTGGGTCGAGTTTTCCCCGTTCTTCCTCGCGGGAAGACGCGTCACCTTTTGCCAAACCGGCATACCGATGTTGTATACACCTACGATGCTCTTCGTGTCTCTTCATAATC
Source organism: uncultured bacterium (assembly GCA_937923585.1). GTDB lineage: Bacteria > Hydrogenedentota > Hydrogenedentia > Hydrogenedentales > CAITNO01 > CAITNO01. Next base: position 1,048 of record CALDSM010000508.1, on the reverse strand, counting down.
TTTCTCCCGCGAAATAGGGCAACGCACTACCCTTTTCTAAATGCCAACCACTCAGTCTTACAGCTCCCATGGACATCTTATTGCCTCATGCCAGCAAGAACGACTCCCATCTTGCTCGGCATCATCAGTCTATTATAACGGGCTGAAAAATGATATGCCTTGGGAGTGCCAAATTGCCCATGCTCTCGTTGAGTTCTTCAGTGTCGATAATTACAACACCAAGAATCCCTGACAAGCCGTCTTTGTGGTTATATTTCTTCCTGATTTGACCGCAAAGATCGCATAGAAACGACGCATAATACATGCACGACTTGCCTGTGTTTGTCCGTGGAGGTCCGTGATTTCCGTGGTTCTTCTTTATATCATTCTTTGGTTGCGTCTCGCGCAGAATCTATAGGAGGTCGTCATGGCCAAGACCGTTACGACCCGTTTCGATGTTACGGAACATCTGCGCACCCCCGAGGAAATGGCAGCCTATTTGGAAGCCTGCATGGAAGAGGCCCACAGCGATGCGGCGTTTGTGGCAAAGGCACTGGGCAACATCGCCCGCGCCAAGGGCATGAGCGAGGTGGCGCGCACTGCCGGACTTTCGCGTGAAAGCCTCTACAAGGCACTCTCGGGGGAACGCAGCCCCAGTTTCGACACGATTCTCAAGGTTGTAGGCGCACTCGGCCTGAGACTGCACGCTGAAACAGCCTTTAAGGGTTAATGTCGGCTCCGTGGCGCGTTTCGTTCTGCCTCACAAAGCTTCAGGGCCCCCCTACAGCCGGTCGCTTCCCCTGTTGCGGAGTTCCTCGACTACCTTGCGCACGTCCTGCGCCCGGTCACGGGGCATGACCAGAACGGCGTCGCCGGTGACGACAACCACAAGATTGTCAACACCCAGGGCGGCGACGGTGATGTCCGCGGCACCGGCGGTCTTGAAGATGATACTGTCCTGCGCGTCAACCAGCGCGGCGTCGCCGATGACCACGTTGCCGTTTCCATCGCGGGGGAAGATGCGGTTGACGGCCTCCCAGGAACCGATGTCCTCCCACTCGAAATCGCC
>CALDSM010000507.1 GCA_937923585.1 uncultured bacterium | reverse complement strand
ACGGCATACGAGATCTGTTCGTGACTGGAGTTCAGACGTGTGCTCTTCCGATCTCATCCGGAGACGCCGCCGCCGCGGGCTCGAAGCCGGCCGTCATGATTTCCGGCAGTTCGGCCGGTGTGATGTGCCCGCCGCGGCCCAGAATCATGGCCCGCTCGATGACATTGCGCAGTTCGCGCACGTTGCCGGGCCATGAATAGGCCATGAGGCAGCGCATCGCGTCCTGGGAAAGGCCCAGGCACTGGCGCTTCAGTTCGCCATTGAGCTTGGCCACAAGATGCTCGACCAGCGCCGGGATGTCGGAACGGCGTTCGCGCAGCGGGGGAATGGCGATCTCAAACACCGCAATGCGGAAATACAGGTCCATGCGAAACTGGCCTGCCTCCCCGAGCTTGCGCAGGTCCCTGTTTGTGGCGGCGATGATGCGCGCCCCCAGGGGCTTCGCTTTCGAGCCGCCAACCTGCACATACTCTTTCTGTTCGAGAACCCGGAGCAGTTTGGCCTGCAGCATCATCGGCATTTCGCCGATTTCGTCAAGCAATATCGCGCCGTCCCCGGCCAGTTCAAAATAGCCCGCACGGTCGCCCACGGCGCCCGTGAACGCCCCGCGCACGTGGCCGAAGAGTTCGCTTTCGAGCAGCGTCTCGGGTATGCCGGCGCAGTTAATCGCAACGAAGGGGCTGTTCTTTCGGCACCCGAGACTGTGGATGGCGCGGGCCGCAAGTTCCTTTCCCGTGCCGGATTCGCCCGTGATCAGCACGGTGCTGCGGGTGGCGGCGACCTTCTCGATGTTGTGCATCGTGGTCTTGATGCTTTCGCTCTGGCCGATGATGGGCGATGAATCGAGCCCGCGCGACACCTGCCGGCGGAGCACCTGGACCTCGCGCGTCAGTTCCTTGAGTTCGGCGAGGCGCCGGATCTTGCCGACAACATCGTCGAAGACGATGGGCTTCATCACATAGTCGCAGGCGCCGTTCCTGAATGCCGTGATTGCCGTCTGCAGATCGGCAAATGCCGTCAGCATGATCACCCGCGTCTCGGGGCGCAGGCGCATGATGCAGTCCAGCGCGTCAAGGCCGCTCATGCCCGGCATCATGATGTCGCAAAGAACGATGTCCGCCTCCCACTCCTCTAGAACGGCAAGACCCTCTTCCCCGGAAGACGCGGTGCGGCACTCCATGTCCCGCCTGCGCAGCAGTCCGGCCAAATCCTCGCGAAAAAGGTCCTCGTCGTCTATCAGCAGCACTCTGGTGGTCAAGCGCGTTCTCCGGTTGCGGTTTCCGCAGCAGCCCCTTCGGGAAGGGCTGTCACCGGCAGGATGACGGTAAAGCAGGCCCCACCGTCCGGGTTGTTGCCAAATACAATCCTGCCTTTATGGTCAGCGATGATGGAGTGGGCAATGTTGAGGCCCAGTCCCATTCCATTTTCCTTTGATGTGTAGAAGGCTTCGAACATCTTGCTCTTGGCCTCTTCCGTGAGGCCTGTCCCGGTGTCGCCAAACTCAATTTCCGCCGCGGACCCGGCCAGGCGTGTGGTCACGGTCAGCGTTCCGCCCTGCGGCATGGCTTCCAGCGCGTTCAGGCCGAGATTCAGGAATACCTGCGTCAGTTGGTCCTGCACGGCTTTGACTTTGAGTGGTGTTTTAGCAAGATCCATTCCAATCTTGCAGCGTTTGGCGCATTCATGGAACCGAACCACGTCCAAGGCCTCAATCACGGCCGTGTTCACGTCGCACTCCGTGGCATCCGGGCGCATCGGACGGGAGAAGCGCGACACGGAATAGACAATGCGCGAAATGCGGGAAATCTGGCGCTGCAGGACGTCGAGACTCTCCCGCACAAATGCGGGATCGTCATTCTCCTGCATAAGATTGAGGCGGGTGGAAAGGGACGCCAGCGGATTTCCGATTTCATGCGCAAGACCGGCCGTCACCACGCCCAGCGTGGCCAGTTTGCTGGACCGCAGCAATTCCGCCTCTGCATGCTTCCGCGCCGTGATATCTACCCCAAAGGAGATGGTCCCGGTGACACGGCCATTCTCCACCACCTCGCTGTTGCTCCAGGCGATCTGGCGGTCTTCACCCGATTTCGTATGAATGGGCCCTTCCAGATGTCTGGGTATGCCGTATTTCGCCGTTTCGAGAAGCCTTTCCTTCAGGCCGGGATAGTGGCTGGGCGGCATGAGCGTGTCAAACCAGCCCGTTTCTTCAAGTTCGCCCCGTGTATAGCCGGTGATGCGCTCGGCCGCCTCGTTGAAGACGGTGAGTTTCCGGTCTGCGTCGAGGCCGATTACGATGACATTTGCGGTGCGGATCAGGTTCTCGGCATAGTCGCGCGCCGACTGTGCGACGCTTTCCGCCAATTTGCGCTGGTGCATTTCTGCAACCATGTCGCGGTGTTTCGCCTGAAGGCTTGCGCGTGAATCCACCAGATAGCCAACGGCGTAGTAGATGCCCCCAAACAGCAGGAAGATACTCCCCACCAGCGTGAACCACCGCAGGTCGCCGCGCACCGCCGAGTGGTTTCCGATGAGCATCCAGTCCTCCAGCGCCTTAATGTCCTTCGTCATGTCCAGAACCACCGTAAGCAACAGCCCGACGCCGGCAAGGAACAGGATGTTGCGGACAACCGGCCGCTGGGGCACCCAAATCACCAGCAATGCAGCGGGAATGTTCAGCGTCAGAACGGCCAGCATCGTGAGCACACTCTGCACGAAGGGCGGTTCCCAGAACTTGTTGATGAAGTGGGCCGCAAACTCCAACATGAGCGCGGCAAAGATGGCCACGGTGACGATGCGCGTCATTCTTACGCTTGGAAACCGAGGCGAGAGAATGTCCGGCGGCCCGTTCGATGCATGGGAGGGGACATGTTCGGCGAAGGGCTTCTGCTTGAGGGGTTCCACCTCGTCGCTGCGCATGGGTCTGACTCCGTGTGGTTCATCCACCATGAACGATCAGCCTCCGGCCTGCATGTTCCGGCCTTCATGCCTTCCGACCGGCAGCCGTTCCCGGCGGCCGACTTTGGCTATTCCACCGGCTTGAAGTTCGCGCGCACCGCCGCGTGCAGCCTGGGGGCCAGTTCTTTGCGGTCATCCCCGAGCAGGGGCTCGTCGCCAAAACGGACCCGCGCGACCACACCCCGGTGGCGCAGCAGCCGCTGGAGATGGTAGGGAAAACTCTCCGGGCGCCACCAGGAGACGATTTCGCTGGCGGGCGGGCATCCGGGCAGGGTCTCGTATCCCATCGTGGCGTAATGCACCGGCAGTTTGGCGGCCACGGCGGGCTCGATGAGGGCCGACTTGAAGGGCTCCACATCCCTGCCGGGCGAGATGCGGCTTTCCGCGAAGACCGCCACGGCGTCGCCCATCTCGATGGCGTGGCTGATCAGCCTGTTCACGCGCACCGTGTCCCGGCGGCTCTCCCGGTCAATGAAAATGACGTACATCGCCTTGGAGAGGGGGCCGATGACCGGCCAGTGCTCCACGTCGCCCCGGGCCACGTAGATGCACCCGGTCAGGTGCGTGAGCACGAGCATGTCAAGGTAACTGAGATGGTTCGCCACGAGAAAGAACGGCGGCTTGGGCACGGGGCCCTCCGTAACGACGCGAATGCCCGCAATCAGGGCAAAACAGCGGTTCCAGGTGCGCAGCAGTTCACGGCGCAGACGCCGGTCGGCGCGCTCTGAAAAGAGGCTTGTCGGCCAGACAAGAAAACGCAGCGTGATGAGTGCGGCGCTCATCAGCATGATTAGGGCAAGGCGAACCCAAAGCCGGATCAATTGCATGTAAAGATGGACTCCCGTTGGACGCGGTTACTGTAGCACAGCCGCCGGCCAAAACGTGAAATCCCGGCCTGCATTCCCGCTCGAAACGTGCAGACCTCTTGGCTGTACCGTCCGCACATCATCGAGCGGGCGCGGCGCGAGGGAACGTCGGTGGAGTATGCGGCGGAGCGGACGTTTTTGCACGAGACGGGGGGGCATTTCGGGAGTGATGCACTGTTTGGCGGAGCGCAGGCGCGGGTGTCCCATCTGGACCGGCTGTTCAACGGGAACCGCAGGGCTATTTTGGCGGAGATGGGGGTTGGCCGGGACACGATGCCGCGGACGCGGGAGAGTCGTGTCAATTTGGCAGAGGAGTGGCTGATGCCGCGCATTGAGGCGGCGACGACCCCGGAGGGGTGGAAGCGGCTGACGAACGCGGACCGGGGGCTGTTGCGGCCGGTTTGGCAGGGGGTGCGGCGGATCTTGCGCAGGGCGGGGCTGGTGCGGAAGTACAACGAGTATGAACTGAACGCGCTGGCGCATGCGATGTATGCGGGTGTGCGGTCGGGGCGGGGCGGAACTGCGAAGGCGGGAAGCGCAGGGCCTGTAACCGCAAAGAACGCAGAGAACGCAAAGGGGGCGGGGGAGGCCGGGGCGCGGTACAGTGCAAGCAGGACTCCGCTGGAATATGTGACATACACCGCAGGCGAGCGGGACGCAAAACAGGAGCGGTCCATTATTGCCAAGGTGGCGCGGTATTTCGGGTATACCACAGATCCGCGAGAGGCTGGATACGTGCTTCCCAACGGGAGAATGCTGGACCTGAGCGGCAAGAGGAACGGCGACCAGGGCGGCATGCGGAATATGGACCACCGCGATTTACCCAACCTGAACATGGGAGATCACGGTTTCAAGAACGAGGATGACATGCTCCGCGTCAAGAATGCGGGCGTGGCGCGGGTGGACTTCAAGTATGGAACCGTGAACATCACAAGAGAGTTGACGGCGGAACAACAGTCCGTAATCGTGGCAGGCATGGAAAAGACCGGTCCTGATTCGATAGTGGTCGAGGTGGACGACCCGTCCACGCACGAGACTGTGTATTCGTCTGACATGGACGGCGACGATCTAAAGACGCTGCGCCGAGCCATGAACGAAGCGCATGCGGTCATGCGCGGAGAACGCGCTCCGGAACGGGTGCGTTTCAGCACGTCCCGCCGCGACGGGGAAGACTGGAAACATCGGCGGTTTTTGGAGGGAGAACCGGTGGCCAGACTTACGGGAAATGAGTTTCCCAACGATGGAAAGTCCCTGATTTCCCGCGTGCTACATTTCTTCTCGGAAGCCCACAAAGGCTTTGCAGAAAACGAGGAACTTGGCCCCGTAATCCTTGACAGACGCGGAATTCGTGATTCCTGGAACCATAACAGGGGAACTGTAAAGGCGGTTGCCTTTGCAGCCGTTCCAGACGTGATTGAAAAAGGCCGGATTATCGAGCGTATAGAGAATTATGAAGGGCGCAATTACGAACGTGTGCTGATTGCCGCCCCGGTGAGCATAGAAGGCAAGCACTACACGGCCGTTGTTGCCGTGAACAGGAAGGCATCTTCAAACAGATTCTTCTTCCATGAGATTGTACTAACAGAAAAGATTCGTGAAAGCGCCTTGTCAGCCAGCGTCCCCGCCGATTCCTCGGCAAGGCCCGGAGCGCCACACGAATCTATACCAAGTGTACTACGCCGCATCTTTTCTGTCAAGGGACCGGAAAGCGAGCCCGGCCGCATGTCGGTCGGTCCCCGTCTTTCGCCGGAAGCCAGGGCGCGGATCGCCGGGGATATCGCCGGGGGCAAGGACACGCCCGGGCGGCCGGACTTGGCGAATCCGGGTGAGACGGAGGATGTGCGGCGGGCGGTGCGGAATGTGGACGCGGGCCGGGAGACGGGGTCGCGGACGCGGGCCGAGGTGCAGGCGGAGGGGAACAAACTGGACCGAGAGGCGGTGCGGGAGCGGATGCTTTCCGGCGCGGCGCTGACGGACGAGGAGACACTGCGGGGTGCTGAACTGCTGAATGAGGCGGGCCGGGCGGCGGTGGCTTCGGGAGACTGGGCCGCGGCGGTGGACCTGGTGGACGGATGGCGGCGGGGTGGCACGGAACAGGCGCGCGCGCTGGCATTGCGGCGTGACATGACGCAGACCCCGGCGGAACGGCTGGAACAGGCGATTACGCTGGGCATGGCGGCGCCGGGACGCCGTATTGGGAAGCGGCTGGACGTGCTGGACCGGAAACGGAAGGCACAGCAGGAGCAATTGGACGGGGCTCCGGACGCGCCGAACGCGGATAAGTGGCGGCAGCGACTGGTGGAACTGGAACTGGACCGGCAGAAGCTGATTGAGCGGCATGCGCTGGAGATGCAGAAGCTGACGGAGGAACTGGCGCGACAGGGGCTTGAACTGCAAGCGCTACTGGACCGGATGAAGGGATTGAAGCCGGAAGATCTGACACTGGGGAATCCGGTGGTCAG
>CALDSM010000506.1 GCA_937923585.1 uncultured bacterium | reverse complement strand
TGGCTATTTTTGTCCGCCCCCTTCCGGGGGCAAGACACACAATGCGCTGTCCGCCACGTAAATGTTGCCCCTGAGCGTACCGCATGTCAACTGAAAAAAAACACTAGGGTCTAGGAAGAACACAAGGGATCACAAAATGCAGGGGGCACCTGTGGCAGGGAACCGCGGCCATAGGAAGGACCAAAGGGAGAGGCGGTCTCAGCCAACGGTAAGAATACTCTACCCGTCAGCCCTTTCCGTGCGCTATTTTTCAAGCGCCCCGCCGATTACCTTCGCCACAGCTTTGCCCTGCACCTCTTTTCCCTCCTGGGAGAAATGCACGCCGTCCTTGGAGTAGTACTCCGGCTTGTCAATCGCAAGCGCGTACAGGTCATTCATGGGAATGCCGGCCTTCGTCACCTTCTCGGCCGCGATCTTGTTCCGTTCTGCCACCCGGGGCTGGTCGGAGCCCATTGAGGAGCCGGACTGGACCGGCGTGGTGGTGCCCCAGATGAGTTTCGCCCCCTGGCCATGCTCTTTCAGCGTCTGCAACAGCTTGTCGAACGCCTCGGCATACTGCGCCTCGGTGTAGCCCCAACCGTGCAGACCGTGGTTAAAGTGGATGACGCTAAACTTGTACTGCTTCAGGACCAGTTCAAGTTCCGCAAAGAAGACGGGGTCACAGATGCTGCGCGAGGTGGTGAAGCGTCCCCAGTAGACGGCATCGCCCATTTCCCGCTCCACCACGGGGAAATAGCCCTGAACAATGGAGTCGCCGATGAGCAGCACGCGCGGCTTGTCGGTCTTGTCCGCATGGGTGAACCAGACATCGCACCATTCGATGGACTCCCGCTTCAGCCCGCCTGCCGGGTCGGCCTCGGCGGCTCGGGCGAATGTGCCAAAGGCCAGGCAAAGGAACGTAAGACAGACTGCGTTTACAGCAATGGTCTTCATAGCGAGAATCTCCGTCTTGGAATGGGTATCCCAAATTGAAGGGTTGATTCTCCCATATTGGCGGAAGACATTCCAGCGCCACGCTTTTCCTGGGAACGCCAATCTCCCGATTGGCATTCGGGGAAAAGCCAATCGGGAGATTGGCGTGCCCAGGTGACTGCGACCGAAACAGTGGCCGCGTGCCCGTGGTTGGATTCCATTACGCTGCGGTACAATGATGCCTTAACATTGGCATGCCCGGTCATGAAGCGGGAAAAGGAAACCCACCCATGGCACTGCAATTCCGTGGAATGTGCGTCATTGCTCTGGTTCTTTACGCATTATCATTCTCCGTCTCCGCGGCCGACGCGGCCCCGGAGTCCCCGGTCCAGACCCCGGTATTCGTGGGCGGAGAGGGGGGATACGACACCTACCGCATTCCCGCGCTGGCTGTTTCCATGAAAGGCACGGTGCTTGCGTTCTGCGAGGGACGCAAGAACGGGAAGGGCGATTCGGGAGATATTGACCTGCTGCTGCGACGCAGTCTGGACAACGGCCAGACTTGGCAGCCCGCGCAGGTGCTGGTCAACGACGGCGAGAACACCTGCGGCAATCCCTGTCCCATCGTGGACAGGAAGACCGGCGACATTGTGCTGCTGATCACGAAGAACAACGGCAACGAGAAGGAATCGCAGATCATGAAGGGGGAGGCCGCGCCGCGCACGGTGTGGCGACTGCGCAGCACCGACGACGGCGTCACCTGGTCCGGCCCCGAGAACATTTCGCCACAGACCCGCAAACCGGACTGGCGCTGGTATGCCACAGGGCCCTGCCACGGCATACAGTTGTCCAACGGCAGACTCGTGGCACCCTGCGACCATTCCACCGGTCCCGAAAAGGAGGACATGCACTCCCATGTCATCTTCAGCGACGACGGCGGGACCTCGTGGCGCATCGGCGGTGAACTGGAGGGACGCACGGATGAGTCAACCGTGCTGGAGTTGGGCGACGGTTCGCTGTACCTTAACGCACGAAGATCGGAAGAGCGTCGTGTAGGGAAAGAGTGTAGATCTCGGTGGT
>CALDSM010000505.1 GCA_937923585.1 uncultured bacterium | reverse complement strand
ACCTGGAATGGGCGAACCCCGCACCGATGCGGGAACGCATGTCGCATGAAGCCTGGATGCGCTGGCCAAACCTGTCAAGCCTCATTAACGCTCAAGGAACCCCGCAGGAAACCCTCTCACCCATGCCGGACCCCACGGCCGATGAGGTCGCGAGCGCGAAGAAGTGGGCCATCCAGTTGGCCCAAAAGACATATGATGAATTTACTCCCGTGGAACGTGCGCGATTTGACGCCTTGGATGCCGAGGTGAAGACCGTCTTCTTCGCCGGCAATTTGAACTTGGGAATCCTGCAGCTTTCCACGGGAAACCCGGACCTGTACACGTTAACGCTCGACATGAACTCCGAACACACCCGGGAGCGTTTGGTCCGGTTCGGCAAGTACCTCCGGAGAGTTGCCCGTGCGGCAGAGAAAGTAAGCGCCTCCACCCTCATAGTCTCAGTGCCACTTGGCGTCTACGTAAACGAAGACTCGCTTAAGAATTTCCAGCGTCTTGGCTTCCAGGCGGTTGACGGAATGCTTACCGTAACAACGCCCGACGACGCCATAAAAGAGGCGGCAGGAAAACTGCCTTTCCTTACCGTGACGGACGCCTTCCGGCGGCAGTCGTCCAACCCAAGGCTGTTTTTCAAATCGGATCTGCACATGACGGCGGACGGGCATGCCCTGTTCGCAGAACAGATATTGCCGTGGGTGGAGAAGCATGTCAGGGAGACAATGAGCAAGCCGGCGGGACGTGAAAGCTGAGGAAGGCGCAGGGCAACCGAAAGACACAACTGGAATTCCCGCTCACATTGGTCCTCGCCGTCTTCAGCCCGGGCACAGTCCACGCGGCGCTGTTTCTTCCCCTGACACCATTTCCCCCGAAGCGTTGTCAATTTTCCCGACTTGACATCGCCCCGCCTCTCCGTTCACGATGACCCGGACGGCACGTGCGCCGCCAACCAGCCAAGGAGTCCAGCATGGAAAAGCGCAGTTCAACCCCTTCCTGCACGCGACGGCAGTTTATCCGCCGGGCGGCGGCCACCGCGGGCATCATCGCGGCGGGCCCCAACATCATCACCTCCGCCGCGCTCGGCGCGTCCGGCCGCGCCGCCGCCAGCGAGCGCATCAACGTCGGCGTCATCGGCACGGGCGGCCGGGGCCGCGACGTCATGCGGGCGTTCATGGCCCAGCCGGACGTGCAGCTCCGCGCAGTCTGCGATGTCATCGGCGAGCGGCGCGACGCCGCCAAGGCGCAGGTCAACGAGGGCTACGGCAACCAGGACTGCGCCGCCCACATTGACATGATGGAGCTGCTGGCGCGGCAGGACATAGACGCGCTGCTCATCGCCACGGGCGACAACTGGCACTCCGGCGTGTCCATCCTCGCCGCCCGCGCGGGCAAGGACATGTACTGCGAGAAGCCGATGAGCGTCTGCATCAGTGAGTCGCGCGCGGTGGCGGATACGATGCAGCGGCTGGGCCGTGTCTTCCAATGCGGAACGCAGCGGCGCAGCATCGGCAATTTCCGTTTCGCGTGCCATCTGGCGCGCAGCGGCAAACTGGGCCGGCTCACCGAACTGCACGCCGAGGAGGCGGGCGGACTGCAAAACTTCAACGGGGAAACGCTTCCGGCGGAGCCGGAGCCGCCGCGGGAGGTGGTGGACTGGAACCGGTGGCTCGGCCCCGCGCAATGGCGCCCCTACAACGCCAAGTACTGGACGCGCGGTTTCTGGAGCAACCACTCCGACTTCAGCGGCGCATCCATTACGGAATGGGGCAGCCACACCGTGGACCTGTGCCAGTGGGCTGCCAGCGCCGACGATACCGGTCCGACCGAGTATTGGACTGAGGGCAACCGCCACATCGCGCGGTTCCCCAATGGAACGAAGATTGTCATCCGCACGGGCTTGCGGTTCGGCTCGTGCCCGGTTCGCTTCGAGGGTGAGGAAGGCTGGGTGGAGACGGGCGATTCGGGCCTGATTGACGCTTATCCCAAGTCGCTGCTCCAGAACCGCGATTTCGAGGGGGGGTACCCGCCGGACAACCATGTGCGCGCGTTCCTAGACTGCGTCAAGACGCGCCAGCAGACCATCTCGAATGCCGAAGTGGCCCACCGCTCCATTTCGGTTTGCCACGTGGCAAACATTTCAAAGCGACTGGGACGTCCCGTGCTCTGGGATCCGGTCAAGGAGGAGTGTCTGGGCGACGACGAGGCCAACCGGCTTCGGTCACGAGCCTACCGGGAGCCCTGGTATCTGTGATGCGCGCCGTCGTTTTGGAATACGGCGGCAACGACGCCGCTCTGGCTTCTTCTTTTGACTGCGGTGGCCATGCCGCCGCTTTCGTTGGGCGAAGCCACCACCGGCGGTCAGGATCAAGGTGACCGTCAGCAAAAGCGGCGGCATGGCCACCGCAGTCAAAAAGTGAAGCCGCCGCCGGAAACCACGGCAAGGCCAATACCCGACTGAAAGGTTACGTTCAGTGAAAATGAAGTCACTATTGCCGGTTACTCTTGCTTTCTTGGCGGTTCTGTCCCTTCCGGCGATGCATGCCGTCGCCGCCGATGATGATGCTGAGGCAAAATGGCGTGCCGTGCTCGGCAACAGCGCCGCGCCCTGGGAGGAGAAGCAGCAGGCCTGCCGCGAACTGCGCGTCGTGGGAACGGTCGCCTCGCTGCCGGAACTGGCCGCGCTGCTGGCGGACCCGCAACTGTCCGGATACGCCCGCTTCGCGCTGGAGGAAATGCGTTACCCCGAGGTGGACGCGCTCTTGCATGACGCGCTGGGCAAGACCAGCGGGCCGCAGCAGGTCGGCATTGTCATTTCGATGGGTGTCCGTCGCGACGCATCGGCGGTGCCCCTGCTGGCACCATTGCTGGAAAGCGCCGACGCGGACCTTGCCCGTGCGGCTGCGGGCGCGCTCGGGCGCATTGCCACGGCCGAGTCGGCGGATGCCCTGACGCAATTCCGTGCCAAGGCACCCGAAGCCGTCCGGTCCGCGGTGGAAGACGGACTGCTCGCCACGGCGCAGCGGTGGACTGAGGAGAACAAGAACGACCTGGCCGCCCCTGTCTGCGAGGCGCTTGCAACATCCGGCACGCAGGCAAACGCACGCATGGGCGCGTTCTACCTGCTCGCCGCAACGCAGCCGGACAAGGCTCCCGACCGGCTTCTCGCCGCACTCGCGGGAGAGGATGCCGGACTGCGCGACATGGCCGCCCGCATCATTTCGGAGACCAAAGGCGCCGACTTGACGGCCCGCTACGCCGCCGCGCTGCCGGGTCTGTCCCCAGACGGACAGATTGCGCTGGTGCGTGCGCTGGCGGGACGCGGCGACACCGCCGCGCGTTCGGCCGTCGTGCAGGCGACGTACAGCCCGGATAAGAACGTCAAGACAGCCGCGGTCAAGGGGCTTGCCGCCATTGGCTGCGCCGCCGACGTGGCGCTGCTCACGAACCTCCTGTCCGGGGATGATTCGGATGTTGCCGCAACCGCCCGGGCCACGCTGGCCACCATTGAGGGCGGCGACGTGGATGAGGCCATTGCCGGTTTCCTCGCGTCAACCCCGGCGGCCGTGCAGACGAAACTGCTCGGCCTGTTGCTGGACCGCCGCGCCGCGCAGGCGCTGCCCATGGCCGTGGAACAGGTCGCCAGCGGGGACGCCGCCGTGCGCGAGGCGGCGCTGCGCACGCTGGCCGCGCTCGGCACCGTGGAGAACGCGCCGCTGATCATCACCGCCATTGACACCGCGCCGGACGCCGCCGCGCGCAGCGCCGCCGAGAACGCGCTCGGCAGCCTGTGCGCACGCTGCGGCGATGAGTCGCTGCCCGTGGTCATCACCGCCATGGGCTGCTCGAAAATCGAATCCCGCACGGCGCTGCTGCGCGCCATCGGCCGCGCCGGCGGCGCAAAAGCGCTGGAATGCGTGGTGCAGTCGCTCAACGACCCCGATGAAACCTTCCGCAACGAAGCGCTGCGCGAACTGTCCGAATGGCCGACGGCGGATGCGGCGCCGCAACTGCTGGAACAGGCCAGGAGCGACCAGGAGAACCGGCACGTGCTCGGCCTGCGCGGATACATCCGGCTGGCCCGCGCCGGAACCGACCCGGCCGCCAAGGCGGCCATGCTCACCACAGCCATGGAACTGACGCGCAAACCCGAGGAGCAATGGCAGGTGCTGGCCGCATGGGGAACACTAAAGACCGCGCAGTCACTCGACGCGCTGCTGCCCTTCCTGAAAGACGCGCAGGTAAAGAACGAGGCCGGATCGGCCATCATCACCGTCTCCACGGAACTGGCGAAAGCGGGCGGGGACGCCAAGACCCGCGCCGCGGACGCGCTCAAGGCCGTCGCGGACGCCTGTGACAATCAAGCGGTGGTGGACAATGCCAAGCGGGTGTTGGCCGGACTGGGCTGATTGGACCGGTCTTTACCCTTTTGGACTGCGGCGGCAACGACGACGCCTTGGCTGGCGCAAGCAGTGCTTGCGCTGAAGGTCCGTCCAAGGTTTAACCGAGGGAAAGCGGCGTCGTTGCCGCCGCAGTCCATATGAAGTCTCGCCGCCGCGTCTCGTTGGAAAGTGCCAACAACAAGGAGTCTCTGCCATGCGTAAGCCGACCCTGTCTTGGATAATCACCATCTGTCTTTGCCTTGCCGCCGCTGGCGCTCCGGCATTGACTGTGCAGTCGGGTCTGGCACCCTATCAGGTTGTCCAGTGCGACGCTGACGGCAAGACCGCAATCTCCCTTTCAGGCGCCAGCGCTGCCGCCGGTACGGTTCAGGCACGACTGGTGGGCGTGCAGAAGGAGGTGCTCCCCTGGACGGACCTGGGCAAGGCCGACGGCGGTGCGTGGTCCGGAACCCTCACGGGCGCGCCCGCGGGCGGTCCCTACCGCGTGGAACTGCGGCTGAACGATGATGCGGGCAAGACGCTGGAACAGACGGCCATTCCAGAGGTGCTCGCCGGCGACGTATGGGTGCTGGCAGGACAGTCCAACATGCAGGGCGTGGGCAACCGGGTCAATGTCGAGGAGCCCCACGCGCAGGTGCACACCTTCGCGATGAGTTACGAATGGCGCCTGGCCCAGGAACCGCTGCACACGCTGGCTGAATCGCCCGATTCCGTGCATGCGAATTTCAAGACCGACGAGGAGCGGCAGAAGGCGATCCGTGACTGGCGCGACGGCGGCAAGGGCGCCGGTCTGGGCATCGCCTTCGCCAAGGAAATGGTCAGGCGCACGGGTCGGCCTGTGGGACTCATCGCGTCCGCCCATGGCGGCACCAGCATGGCCCAATGGGACCCCACGCTGAAGGATCAGGGCGGCAATTCGCTCTACGGCTCGATGTGCAAGCAGGTGCTTGCCGCAGGCGGCAAAGTGCGCGGCATGCTGTGGTACCAGGGGGAATCGGACGCCAACGACGCAGCCCAACCGGTCTACCGCGAGAAGATGAAGCAGCTTGTCGCCGCCATGCGCGCCGACCTGGGCATTCCGGACCTCCCCTTCTACTATGTCCAGATTGGACGTTTCACCGGCAAGCCGGACTCGTTCCCGAAATGGAACGCCATCCAGGCGGACGAACTGGCGCTGGAAGCGGAACTTGCCCCCGGCGCGCTTGTCTCCGCCGTGGACCTCTCGCTCGACGACGGCATTCACGCCGGCACGGCCGGGTTGAAGACCCTTGGCTATCGTCTGGCCTGTCTGGCCGAACATGACCTTTTTGGCGGAAAGACACTGCACGGACCACGCCTTGAGAAGGTCGAAATGGCCGGCACCCCCTATGGCCGGCAGTTGCGGGTGAAGTTCGGTTCGGTCAACGGAGCACTCGCCGCCACCGGGCGGCTTTCCGGGTTCTCCGTCAGCGACGGGCCGGACGGCCCCGACGTGCCGTGCATCTTCAACCAGGAACTTGATCCGGGCGACCCGACGGTTGCGATTGTATGGGTGGACAACCTGCCCGAAAACCCGCACCTCTGGTACGGCCGCGGACTCAACCCCTACTGCAACCTGACCGACCAGGCCAACATGGCCGCCCCGGTCATGGGGCCCATCCCGTTCCAGAAGTAGCATCATTTTGGAGTGCAGCGGCAACGACGCCGCTTTGGCTGTGTGAAAGCTACGGAGCGCTTGCCGGCATGTCAGCCAAAGCGGCGTCGTTGCCGCCGCACTCCAAGGAACAGCCAACTGGCATCAAAGGAACAGCACTCCTTCATAACCTGATTCACGATTAAGGACCACGCGCCATGTCCGGCAGTACCCAATCCTCCGACCTCCTTCACGACCTCGTCTTGCCCACCATCCTTTTTGCCGCCGTCGGCGGCATGGTGTGGGCCGTGCGCGGCTGCTCCGGGTATGGCGCCGTCAACGGCTGCGTGTTCGCGGGCGTCACCTGGGGCACGGCATGGTGGTTTATCGCCCGCGACCGCAGCGGCAGGCAGTCCCGCCGCTACGCCTCGGCGTGGATCATTCTGGCGCTGGCCGTCGGCATAGGACTGTCCGGCGGGCGCGGCTGGATGCAGTGGCCCAGCTTTTTCCGCGGTGAACTCCTGCTCGACGCACCCCACAACAAATTTGTGCCCATCCCCCGCATCTACGGCTTTCTGTGGCTCTTCATCGCGGGCGTGCCCTGGGCGGGCATCGGCGCGTGCATGCTCGCGTGGTGCGGCGCGCGCCGCGAGGATGACGCAACGCCCCGACGCATCGCCGGGGACTGGATGCTGCGCATCGCCTGCGGTGTCGGCGGCGCACTGATTGCCAATGGACTGTTCGTCCGGTATCCCGAGGTCTTTCTGCCGCTGTACAAGACCCTCAAATCGCAGTACAACGACCTCATCGCCAACCCGAACCTCAAGCGGCTGATCGGCGACAACCGTCTTGCCATCGGGCACCTCGGCCTGTACCTGGGCTTCCTGTTCGCCGAAGTTGTCCGGCGCGACTGGAAGAATGTGACGCTGATCTCGACGGTGGGCGTGATCAACGGCATGGGCTGGGCGCTTTGCCAGAACTGGAACTGGGCCCACACGGTCTTCCCCAACGTCAACTTCAACTTCTGGCGCTGCTGGGAGTCGTCCGGCGGCATCAGCATCGGCATCGCTTACGGTGTTGCCTATTATCTGGTCAACCGGCCCATCGGCGGGAAGACCGGCGTTTCGTACCGCATGGCCAACCCGAATCTGGAACGTTTCGGGGTCTACTTCGGATTGTTGGCGGCGGTTGGTCTTTCGGTCAAGAACGGGCTGAAGGGCTGGGCCAACATCTACATCGGAAACGAGGAGTACTGGAGCATGGTCTTCTCGCGCGCGGTCTTTCCCTTCGTGATTGCGGGGCTTGTAATCGTGGCCGTGCGCATCGTCCTTCGGCCGCTGCCGGGCAATTATGACAAGGACCCAATCCCCGAAGCCGCGTGGCTGGTTTGGATGGTCCTCATCATCCAGAACATACTCGCCCAGTTGGTGACCGGCCCCCATTCCAATTGGGTGGAGAACGCCTTCTGCGGATACTACGCGGTCCTGTTCGGCATTTCGGGTGCCATTGTGTGTCACTATCAGGCGAGACAGCGCCGCAATCTCGCACAGGTGGGATGAGGCACTCAAAGTAGAAGAGGCTTCCAGCCTCTTTCGTTTCGTAACCCAGGTGGGCGAAAGAAGAACGCGGCAGGATGCCGCGTCTGCCCTCTATCCCTGCCGGTAGACCACGTTCCCGTCGCAGATCGTACATTTCACGCGGCCCGTGAGGGTTTGGCCGATGTAGGGGGAATTGGCGCTCTTGGAACCGAAGCCCTCTTTGGTCACGGTCCACTGTTCGTCGGGGTCGAAGAGGCAGAGGTCGGCGGCGCCGCCCATCTTAACCTCTCCAACGCCCAGACTGCACACGCGGGAACCGCCGACGGTCATCAGTTCCACCGCCTTCTCGATCGCGATGTGGCCCGGTTTCACAAGATGGGTGATGGTCAACGCCAGCGAGGTTTCCAGGCCGATGATGCCAAAGGGGGCCATCTGGAACTCGATATTCTTGTCGGTCCACGTGTGGGGCGCGTGGTCGGTGGCAATGTTGTCGAGCGTGCCGTCGCGGAAGCCCTCAATGACGGCCTCGATGTCCGCCCGGCTGCGCAGCGGCGGGAACATCTTGGCGTTGGTGTCGAACACGCCGACGGCCTCGTCGGTGAGGCTCCAGTAGTGGGGCGCGGACTCGGCGGTGACGCGCGCGCCGCGGCGCTTGGCCTGGCGCACGATCTCGACGCCGCCCGCGGTGGATATGTGCTGGATGTGGATGTGGGCGCCGGCCAGTTCGGCAAGCCGGATGTTGCGGTCAATGCGGATGTCCTCCGCCTCACGCGGGATGCCGGGGATGCCCAGCCGCGTGGAAACGGCGCCCTCGTGCATCGCGCCGCCGTCGCTCAGTTCCTCGTCCTGGCAGTGGGCCAGATAGGGCAGGCCGACCATGTTGGCGTATTCAAGCACGCGGCGCATGACGGAACTGTTGCGGATGTCGCGCCCGTCGTCGGTGACGGCGACGGCGCCGGCCTCGCGCAGTTCGGCCATTTCGGTGAGTTCCTCGCCCTTCATGGCCTTGGTGGCGCAGGCGGCGGGCCGCATCTTGATGCAGGCCGTTTCGCGGGCGCGGCGCGTGACCAGCTCAACCAGTCCCGCATTGTCTATGGGCGGGTTGGTGTTGGCCATGGTCACCACCGTGGTCACGCCGCCGTGGGCCGCGGCGCGGCTGCCGGTGGCGATGGTCTCCTTGGACTCAAAACCGGGCTCGCGGAAATGGACCTGGATGTCCACCAGGCCGGGGCAGACGACCAGCCCCGCGGCGTCAATCGTCTCGTCGCCCTTCAGGCCGTGTCCAATTTCGCGCACCAGCCCGTCGGCGACAAGCACGTCCATCGGCTCCGACACGCCGGAGGCCGGGTCTATCAGGTGTCCGTTAATGATGGCGAGCGTCATGACGCGGCTCCCGAAAAACAGGGACTGACCCAAGCGAAGCGCCAAAGGCGCGCAGACGGGTCTGTCCCTGTTTTTCTGCTGAAGGTCTCATTATTGTGCGGTGCGGCCGGCGCCGCTGTTGGCCAGCAGGTGCATGACGGCCATGCGCACGGCAACGCCGTTGGTCACCTGCTGGAGTATCACGCTGCGCGGCCCGTCGGCAACCTCGGTGGACAGTTCCAAATCGCGGTTGATCGGGCCGGGATGCATGACGATGGCATGATCGGGCGCATAACGCAGCGAATCGGCGTCTATGCGGAACAGCTTTATGTACTCGCGCAGGCTCGGAAAGAGCGCCTTGGCCTGGCGCTCCAGCTGGATGCGCAGCGAGTAGACCACGTCGGTGTCCTCAAGCGCCTCTTTCAGGCTTGTGGTGACGCGCACGCCCATGGCGGTGATGTCGCGCGGCACCAGCGTGGCCGGGCCGCACAGCGTCACCTGGGCGCCCAGCATGTTCAGCGCCTGGATGTTGCTGCGCGCGACGCGGCTGTGCTCGATGTCGCCGATGATGGCAACGCGCAGCCCGTCCAGCGTGGCCTCGGGGTTGCCGGTGCGGCGGCGCAGGTTCTCGCGCATCGTAAACGTGTCCAGCAGCGCCTGGGTCGGGTGCTCGTGGCGGCCGTCGCCGGCGTTGATGATGTGCGACGCATGGCCCGCGGCCAAAAGGTGCGGCGCGCCCGCGCAACTGTGGCGGATGACGATGATGTCGGCGCGCATGGCCTCGATGTTGGCCAGCGTGTCGTGGAGCGTTTCGCCCTTCACGGAACTGGAGGACGACGCGGCAATGGCCAGCGTGTCCGCGCTGAGCCGCTTGGCGGCGAGTTCAAAGGAGCTGCGGGTGCGCGTGCTCGGCTCGTGGAACCAATTCACCACAAGACGGCCCTGAAGAAGCGGCACCTTCTTGATGCCGCTGCGCTGCGAGACGGCCACAAACTGCGGCGCCGTGTCGAGCACCATTTCTATTTCCTGCCGGGACAGTCCGGCGATGCCGATAAGGTCCTTGCGCGTCCAGACGGCGCGGGTTGCTTCCGCCATGGCCTGCTACGCTCCTTCCTGTTCGGACGGTTCCGGTTCAACGTTGCGCTGCAGGAGCACCGCGTCCTCGCCGTCAATTTCCTCCAGCCTGGCAAAAATCCACTCGCCCGGGCCGGTACCGATTTCATAGCCGAGGTAGTCGGCCTGGATGGGCAGTTCGCGCCCGCCCCGGTCCACCAGGCAGGCCAGTTGAATGCGCTTGGGGCGGCCGTAGTCCATGACCTCGTCGAGCGCGGCGCGGATGGTGCGGCCGGCGGCGAGCACGTCGTCCACCAGCAGCACCGTGCGTCCGTCTATGGGAAAGGCGAAGTGGGTGTCACCCTTGTGGACCGGCACCGCCGCGCCGGAGCGCACGTCGTCGCGGTAGAGCGTGGTGGCCAGAGAGCCGACCGGCGGCGTGACGCCGGTGTACTCGCCGATGAGCCGGGCGATGCGGTCGGCCAGCGGCCGTCCGCGCCGGAGAATGCCCAGGATAACCAGCCCCTCAATGTTGGGGTTGCCGTTGGCGATGGCCAGCGCCATGCTGCGTATCGTGGCCGCCATGGCCTGGCGGTCCATGACGACGGTGCTCTCAATCCCGCTGCGAATATCCGGTGTCATGGCGTTGCTCCGGGCAAAAAAAACGCCTTCTCACCCGCCGTGAGAAGGCGTGTATCGCCGGTTGGTGACGTTCGTGCCGTGGCCATAAGCCGCTGCCGCTCCTCGTTAAACGTCTTTATGCAACTATAGGCAAACGGGGCAAGGCGTGTCAAATCACAGACAAAGCCCCCGAAGGGCTTTGCGGAATCCCTCCAATTGTCGTATATTCTCCACTCTGTCGGGACTTCATATTCTGCCATCGCCCTGAAACAAGGAAGTCATCCCATGTCCCACGCCATTTCGGAATACCCGGACGCCCGGGCCGTTTGCAGCAGCATTGACGCGTTGATGAAGCATCCGCCAATTTCGTTGCGGCGGGACGCGATGACGGCGTACCTGCGGCAGTTGGATGAAAAGTGCCCCAAGTCAAAAGCGATGATTGAGGAAGCGAAACAGTTCATCCCCGGCGGCGTGCAGCACAACCTTTCTTTCAACTATCCCTTCCCGCTGGTGATAGACCGGGCCGAAGGCCCGTACCTGTACGACATTGACGGGAACCAGTACATTGATTTTCTGCAGGCGGGCGGGCCGACGGTGCTGGGATCGAATCCGCCGGCGGTGCTGGAGCCGGTGATTGAGCTGCTGCGGAAATCCGGGCCGGTGACGGGGCTGTTCCATGAGTTCGAACTGAAGATTGCACAGGAGATTAACCGGCACATGCCCGCGGTGGAAATGTTCCGCATGCTGGGCAGCGGCACGGAGTCGGTGATGGCGGCGATCCGCGTGGCGCGGCTGGCCACGAAGCGCAAGCGCATCATCAAGATGGGCGGCGCCTACCACGGCTGGTCGGACCAGATGGTCTACAGTCTGAAACTGCCCAAGAGCGGCCGTTTCGAGGCGCACGGCATCCCGCGCGCCTGCGTGAAGTACACGCACGAGGCCGCGCCGAACAACCTCGAATCGCTGGAGCGGGTGCTGTTCTGGAACCGGCTGCGCGGGGGCACGGCGGCGGTGATTGTCGAGCCGGTCGGCCCGGAAAGCGGCACCCGCCCGGTGGACAGGGACCACAATGCCGGTGTGCGCGCGCTCTGCGACAAGTACGGCGCGCTGCTAATCTTCGACGAAGTGGTCACGGGGTTCCGCATCGGGCTGGGGGGCGCGCAGGGCTATTTCGGCGTGCGGCCCGACCTGACCATTTTCGGCAAGGTGGTGGCGGGCGGCTATCCGTCGGCGGGCGGCGTGGGCGGGCGGCGCGACCTCATCCTGCTCATGGCAGCGGGTCTCGAAAGCGGCAAAAAGCGGGCCTACGTGGGCGGCACGCTCGCGGCCAACCCGCTGAGTTCGGCGGCGGGCTACTTCGCCATACAGGAAATCGCGCGGACAGACGCCTGCGCCAAGGCCGGACAGGCCGGGGACAGGCTCACTAAGGGGCTCCAGAACATCATCAAGAAACTGGGCATGCCCTTCGTCGCCTACAACCAGGGTTCCATCTGCCATCTCGAAACGGTGGCGGCCATGTTCATCAGGCTCGAATACCTGCACATCCTGCGCGTGCTGAAAGAAATCAAGGCGCGCAAGCACTGCATGGAGGAATACGGCGCGGCCTACGCCGCCGAGGGGCTGATCACGCTCGCCGGAAGCAGGCTTTACACGAGCATGGCCGACACGGACGTCGTGATTGACGACGCACTGGCACGCTTTGAACGGGTGCTGTCCAAAGCCGATGCGTCGCTGCTAAGGAAATAGACAGAACTGGAAGGGACAAAAGAGACCAAAGGGACGAAAGGGACTCGATGCACAAGGAGCAAGTTCGAGAACCGGTTAATTCTGCCATTGCCTCTTCCGTCCCTTGAGTCCCTGGCGTCCCTTAGATCCCTTGC
Organism: uncultured bacterium; assembly: GCA_937923585.1. Classification (GTDB taxonomy): domain Bacteria; phylum Hydrogenedentota; class Hydrogenedentia; order Hydrogenedentales; family CAITNO01; genus CAITNO01. The sequence continues at coordinate 2,481 of CALDSM010000505.1, read as the reverse complement.
GTTATTCGGGTTCCGAAAAAGGAAACGAACTCATGAACGACATCGAAACCGCCCGCAAGGCCGTGCTGACCATGGGCGTGAAACTGGTGGAAACGGGGCTGGTCATCGGCACCTGGGGCAACATCAGTGTGCGGGTCGGCGACAAGATGGTCATCACGCCCAGCGGCGCCGACTATGCCAAGCTCACGCTGGAAGACCTGCCCGTTGTGGACATCGCGACCGGCGAATGGGAAGGGCCGAAGCCGTCGAGCGAGCAGGGGCTGCACTTGGCGGTGCTGCGGGAGCGGGCCGACATCAACGCCGTCATCCATGTGCATTCGCCGCATGCCTCCACCATGGCCGCGGCACGCCGTGAACTGCCGCCCATCCTCGACGACATTGCCCAGATGATCGGTCCGGGCGTGCGCGTGGCCGACTATGCGCTGCCCAGCACCAAGAAGATCGTGCGCAAGACCATGCAGGCGCTCAAGGGCCGCATGGCCGCGATTATGGCGAACCACGGCGCGATCTGCCTGGGCCGCACGCTCGACGAGGCGCTGCTCTGCTGCCAGGTGCTGGAAAAGGGCTGCAAGGCCTACATTGAGGCAGAGTTCCTCGGCGGCGCCAAGGAACTGGGCAAGTTCGAAGCCTGGATGATGCACCAGTTCTTCATCCGCAAGTACTCGAAGCAGTGGGAGAAGAAATAGACTTGTCCCGAGCCCCACTGGGGAACGGGAAATGTTGGGCCTCGCATCGCGCTCACGGTAGTTGCACAAACTCTTGGAGGAACGGCTATGTTCAAGTCTTTTCTTTCCACCGTCGTGCTGGCCGCGCTGCTTATCACGTGTGTTTTTCCCGGCCATGCACAGCCGCCCGTCCCCGCGCCCGGCCTGTTCGGCGGACTCAACACGCTTCCGCTGCTAGACGCCTCGAGAACGCGTTCCGTGTGCGCCGAAAATCCCACCGGAGAAAAGGGCAAAGGCGGCATGGCCGTGCCGCATCCCAAGGAGCCCAAACCCGCCGCATCGGCCCGGGCCGCCGATGACCTTGGCCAGGGCTGGAAGGTGCGCCCGTTCCTGCGGGTGAATGCGGGCGAGACGGCCACGCTGATGGATGTGGAAGGCCCCGGCACCATCCAGCATATTTGGATGGCCGCGGAAGTGTGGAACCGCTCGCAGGTACTGCGCTTCTACTGGGACGGCGAGGAAACGCCGTCCATCGAGGTGCCCGCGGCGGACTTCTTTGCAGTAGGGCACGGGCGGATCGCCCGGGTAAACTCGCTGGCCGTGGTGGTCAACCCGCAGAATGCGCTCAACTGCTACTGGCCCATGCCGTTCCGCAGGCACGCCAGGGTCACGTTCACCAACGAGTCCGACAAGGACCTGACCCTGCTGGCCTACCAGATCACCTACGCCGAAACGCCCGTGCCGGACAACGCCGCCCGTTTCCATGCGCAATGGCGGCGCGCAAGGACGGACAAGGTTAACCCCTATGTGATACTCGACGGTGTCAAGGGGAAAGGACGGTATGCGGGCACCTTCCTTGCCTGGACGCAGTTTGAGAAGGGCTGGTTCGGCGAGGGGGAAATCAAGTTCCACATGGACGGCGACACGGAGTTCCCGACGATATGCGGCACCGGCACCGAGGACTATTTCTGCGGAAGTTATGGTTTTGCCGAGCCCTATACCACGGCTTACGTCGGCACCGTGCTGCCTGCCAGGGAGAACGGAGATCCGCCCAATTTCTGGAGCCTGTACCGCTGGCACATTCAGGACCCGGTCTGCTACGACGACAATCTGCGCGTGACCATACAGGCGCTCGGCTGGGGCAAAGACGGCAAGTACAAGAAGCTCGCGGATGACATTGCCTCGGTCGCCTACTGGTACCAGGCCGAACCGCACGCGCCCTTCCCTGCGCTGCCCACTGCGGCCGACCGCGCACCGGTTCCGGCAAAGAAGTGAGGGGCGTTATGGGAAGAATCCTCATGATGCTATGCGGGGTCCTAGCCGTGGCCGCGGCAGCCGATGATTCCACCGCACTGAAGCATTGGGAACTGGGGCCTTTCGTGCGCGATGACGGCGCGGATCGTCTTGGCCCGATTGCGGAAAGCGCGTTTCCGTGCCCGATCCGCGGGGAGTCGGTGCACTGGGAGGACAAGGACCTGCTTTTCGCGGCGGCCGTGGTGAAGGCCGGCAAGGCATACCTGCTCTACCGCGCCGAGGACCGGTCGCGGGGCGACAGTTGGGGCACGAGCCGCATCGGCCTCGCGGTCAGCGAGGACGGCCGCCGTTTCACCCGACGGTCGGAACCCATACTCTATCCCGCCGAGGACGCGTGCAAGAAGTACGAGTGGCCCGGCGGCTGCCAGGACCCGCGGGTGGTCCTTTCTGAAGATGGTGAGTACGTCATGACCTACACGGCGTTCGACGGCAAACTCGCCCGCCTCCTCGTCGCCACTTCCCGCGACCTGGTCCACTGGGAAAAGAAGGGGTCCGCATTTGC
>CALDSM010000504.1 GCA_937923585.1 uncultured bacterium | reverse complement strand
GGACGTCCTGTCCAGTTGCGAGAAGGCCCTTTTGGCGGGCAAGAAGGCCAGGACCGGGGGGGTGGTGCTTGGCTTGATGCGCATCGCCGAGCATCGCGAACGGATGCGGAAGGCTGTGGAGGAGAATGCTGCCGATGCGACGGTCGCGGACGAAGCGTCCGCGTTGCGGCGGGAGGCCGGAAGCCTGGCAGGCCGCGCCGAGGCCTTGGCGGAATTCTGGAACACGGGCGACGGCGGCAGTTTTGTCTGCTGGCAGGACGACAACCCGTGGGACGCATTCTCACCCGATGAAACGCCGGAGAAACTGGAAGCCGCCCCGCCGATCAAGATTACCGCGTTCGGCGACGAGTCCGAGGATGCCGCGATCAACCTGCTGAACGTGACCGACCGCGCGATGGACGTGCGCTGCGTGTTTAACAAGCCAAAACTGGCCGGCGGCACACCCGACAAGGATCCCGACCTGGCGAGGCACATCACGTTGCGGCGCGGCGTGATGGTGCCCGCGCAATACGCGGGCATGGTGCTTGATGCGCTGCCCGAAATGGACTTGTCGCGCACCATGCCCCTTGCGCCGCTGGAAGCGGCACAGTTGTGGCTGGTGGTGGACACCCACGGGCTCGAAGCGGGCACCCACACACTGACGCTGTATCTCGGCTCGCTGGAAGAGGAATCCACCTTGCGGGAAGTTCCCGTGACCATCGAAGTGCTGCCCGTGCGGCTGCCCGAGGGCGTGTATGCGCAGATGAACTGGGTGGGCACAGACATTGCCGAAACCTCGGACCAGCAGATGAAGGACATGCTGGACCACGGCATGAGCGTGGCCTACGGGCCGCGTCTCCCCGCGGTGCCGGTGGATGCGCAGGGCGCGGCCGCCGGCGCGCCGGACTGGTCCGGTTTCGACAAGTCACTGGAACGGCTGCCCGGGTGGTTTCAATTGCTGTTCTTCAGTCCCCCGACAACACAATGGCCGGACGGAAAGCCCCCGGCGGAAGACAGTCCGGAGGCCGGCCAGGGATACGCCACGGCACTGCGCGCGATGACGGCGCATTTGGCCCAGAAGGGATACGGATACGACCGGTGGGCGTTCTACCCATGCGATGAGCCGTGGCTGACGGGCCAGACCGCGATACCCGGCCTGCGCAAGTTCTGCGAGCGCGTCAAGTCGGTTGACCCGAAAATCCGCAACTACGCAGACCCGACCGGCATGATGCGCGTGCAGTATGTGGCCGAGTTCAAGGATCTGATTGACGTGTGGCAGCCGGAGGTGAACGTGCTCAAGCGGGACCCGGAACTGCTGCGGTGGTTCCAGCAGAACGCCAGGACGCTCTGGGCCTATGAAGCGACAGACCCCAGCAAGAATCTTTTGCCGTTGGGCTATTACCGCGCCTATGCGTGGACCGCATGGAAGCTGGGCCTCACGGGAACGGGCTTCTGGTGCTACAAGGCTTTTGACGACTGGTGGCCGCTGGAAACAAGCGATTGGGCGGTGGTGTACCCGACGGGCGACCAGGTAACACCATCACGGCGCTGGGAAGCCTGCCGTGACGGACAGGAGGACTACCGCGCGCTGCACGCGCTGCGCGCGGAGGCGGACAAGGCGCGCGCGGCGGGCAGGACGGAGGCGGCAGACAGGGCCATGGCCGCCATAGACGAGATGGTGGACCGGACGGTGGGCTGGCAGATCAAGAACATTGACGAGATCACGCGGCAGACGCGGGATTACGAGATAGACTTCAACCTCATTCAACAGAACCGGGCGCGCATCGCCGCGGAAATCGCGGCCTTGCAGGCAGAGGAGGCAAAATGATGACCGCATGGGCGATTCTTGGGCTGGCGATGCTTCACGCAATGGAACTGCCGTCGGGACCGACGCCGGACCCCGTGCCCGTCCCCCACTTTCCCGACCGGCTACACGCGTTTGTCTGGTTCAACTGGCCGCTGGTGCCCGTGGAGCGCATGGCGAAAGTGGTCGGCGCGGAGCCCGCGCAGGTCACCGAACTTGCCAAGAGCATGGGCCTGCCGGAGCAGACGCCCGTTTCGGACGCGGTAAAGCAGCGCGCCTTCATCACGGTCATCCGGCGCAACTGGCACCTGCTGCCCTACGACCAGTTGCTGCAACTGCTGGAGTGGACGCCGGAGCAGCTTGCCTACACGCTGCGCGAGGATGACTTCCTGTACATCAAACTCGGCAGCCTCAAGCCCAAGTGCGAATCGCTGCGCTACGCGCCGCCCGAACCGGCTGCGGCCAAACGTGCGGCCGAGATCGCGCAGACCATTCAAGCGGAGTTTCCCGACGGCCTCGGCAATCCCGGGGAACCGCTGTTTGGGTTCATTGACCGGCTTTCCGCGCCGCCCGCGCCCGTGGAGAAACCGGCCGCGGCCAACCTCTTCAGCCCGCGTTTCTGTTCGTCCTATTTCGCCATGTACGGCGACCCCCTGCTCGACGGCGCCGCCGAGTCCTTTCCCGACGGCTATCTGGAACGGCTTGCACAGACCGGCGTGGACGGGGTGTGGATGCAGGCCGTGCTGTACAAGCTGGCCGAATTTCCCTGGGACCCTTCGATGAGCGACCGCCACGAAGAGCGGCTGCGCAACCTCGCGAAACTGGTCGAGCGCGCCAAGAAGCACGGCATCGGCATCTACCTCTACCTGAACGAGCCCCGCGCGATGCAGCTGTCGTTCTTCGAGAAGCATCCCGAACTCAAGGGTGTCGAGGAGAGCGGGTTCGCGTCCATGTGCAGCACCGCGCCGGAGGTGCGCGATTACCTTCGCAACAGCGCCTCGTCCATTTGCAGGGCCGTGCCCGGCCTCGCCGGCTTCTTCACCATCAGCGCCTCCGAAAACCTCACCAACTGCTGGTCCCATTTTGGCGGCGCCAACTGTCCGCGCTGCTCGAAAGAGGGCGGCCCTGCTGTCATTGCCGAACTGCACAGGGCTCTCCAGGAAGGCATTGACGCTGGCGGCGGCGGAGCCCGCCTCATCGCGTGGGACTGGGGCTGGAAGGATGAGTGGGTGAAACCCGTCGTGGCGGCGCTGCCCAAGAGCGTGGCGCTCCAGAGCGTCAGCGAATGGAGCATCCCCATCCGGCGCGGCGGTGTGGACAGCGTCATCGGCGAATACTCCATTTCCACGCCCGGCCCCGGCCCGCGCGCCACGGCGAACTGGGCCGCCGCAAAAGAGGCGGGCCTGAAAGTGCTCGCCAAGGTGCAGGCCGGCGTCACCTGGGAAATCGCCGCCGTGCCCTACATCCCGGCCGTCGGCCTCGCCGCCCGGCATGCCGCAAACCTGCGCGGCGCCGGCATAGACGGCATCATGCTCGGCTGGACGCTCGGCGGCTGCCCGTCGCCCAATCTCGAGGTCTTCTCCGAGATGGGCCGTGACACCGCGCCGGGCGTGGACGACGCACTCCGCACCGTGGCGCGAAACCGCTTCGGCAAGACTCTCGAAAGCGTGGCCGTCGGGGCGTGGAAGACGTGCAGCAGTGCCTTCGCCGAATACCCCTACAATGGCAGCACGGTCTACATGGGCCCGCAGCACATGGGCCCCGCCAATCCCCTGTGGAGCGCGCCGACGGGCTACGCCGCGACGATGGTGGGCCTCCCCTACGACGCTCTCGACGCATGGCGCGGAAACTTCCCGGTGGATGTCTTCATCGGGCAGTTCACCAAGATGGCCGACGGATTCGACCAGGCCGTGGCGTCCCTGCGCGCCGCTGCAAAGGACAAGAGCGCGGACGGGCCAAACACCGCGGCGCTCCTCGAAGAGGCCGGCGTCATGGAGGCCTGCGCGATCCATTTCCGCAGCGTCGCCAACCAGACCGCTTTTGTGTCGGCCAGAAACGCCCTGGCACAGGCAACGACACC
>CALDSM010000503.1 GCA_937923585.1 uncultured bacterium | reverse complement strand
ACGAGATCTGATCGTGACTGGAGTTCAGACGTGTGCTCTTCCGATCTATTCGTTGTGTGATGTACTGTCAGGCGTGACCGCGCGTTGCATCACATCACACAACGAATGACATGATTTTTACAAGCGGATTTGCATCTCCGCGCAACAATTGCAGTGCCATAAGCCGGGATGCGTTCCTCAGGGTGCCCGGAGCGAAGCGGAGCGCACCGTCTTTGCGCGCTGTGTTGCAGCCAGGACGGTGCGCTTCGTGCCGCTGCGCGGCACTCCACACACTCTACTTCTTGGTCACCAGAAACACGGAATGCACCGGTGGGAACTGCAGCGGCACGATGGTGACCGCTTCGCCGGTGTCGGTTGTGTGGGTGTGCATGCATTCGCTGATCGCGCCGGTATGCGGGTCCCACTGTTCGAGGTCGAGTTCGCCGCGCAGATGCACCGCCGTGTTGAGCGCCGTATCGGAGGAGTTTGCGATAAAGTAGATGTCGCGGCCGTCGGCGGTCTTGTGGATGTAGGACAGGTTGCCGCCCTTCACGTTGGGCTCCCCTTCAAAGGCTACGTCCGGCACGGGCGCAATGGCGCGCAGGAGACCGCGGAGGCGCTCCGCTGTGGGCCGCTCGATGAAACAGGCTACGCCGCCCGCGGCGTTGCCGTTGCGCAGGCTGCGGTCGGGGCGTTTCGCAAAGTCTTCGACCGGCGCGGCGGCCTCCTTGCCGAAGATCTCGGCAACCATCCGCCGCACTTCCTCGTCTCTGCCGAATTCGGCGGACTGGAGCGGCAGTTGGGTAGTGGCAACGACTTTGCCTCCCTGTTCCCAGAACCGTTTTATGACGGCGAGGTTGCTCGCGTGAATGACTTTCCCGCCCGGCAGGATGATCACGCGCAACACCTCGCGGGCGCTGGCGGTGTCGAGGCGGAGGCAGGCACCGTCGAGCGTGCAGGCCTTGTCGAGCACGTCCGGATGGAGGAAGACGTAGTCGCGGCGCGCGTGCAGCGCAAGCATTTCGCCGACATCCATGTAGTCCGCCTCTTCGGGGATGACGCCGCCGTCGTAGGGCTTGAGCGGGCCGTCGAAGTGGTAGCCCGCCTGAAGCGCCGCGATGGGATAGAGCACCCCCACCTCGGACACGTGCATTCCCTGCTGGAGCATGCGCTGCAAACGGCCGATGTACCGGTTGTACTCGGGCAACGCCGAGGCGTAGGGCTCGGTGCGGTGCGAAAGCTCCGGCTCAAAGATGATGTGCTTGTCGTCATACCACACTGCGTGGGGGATCATCATGTTGATTCCCTTCGCGAACAGGTCCATGGCCTCGCGGTACAGCGTGGCCACGGGCATGTCCTTGATGGCACCGTAGGTCTCGCTCATCACGCGCGCCTTGCCGTAGTTGTAGGCGGCCGAGCTGATCACCTTGTATGCCTTCGAGCCGCGGCCGTAGGTGAAGATTTCATCCACGCCGGGAATGTCCTGGTGCTCGAAGCATTTCATGAGGTCGCCGCACAGGCCCGTTGGGTTGACGATTTCCTCCTGGTCCATGTGGCCCGTCAACTCGACCTTGTGTTCACGGCACCAGTCGGTGACCACTTTCGGAAAACCCGCCGCGTACAGTTCGGCGCGAAAGCCGAACAGGGCATTGCGCGCCGCCGCGGTGCCGTCGCCGATGTCATACCACAGGGCGGGATAAAGGGGCACCGGACTCTTTCCGCATTTCGTCTCGAACTTCGCGTTGAACGCGCCGGTCCACGCCCGTCCGCCCTGCACCCAGTGCATGGTCGGCTCGTCATAGAAGGCGCTGTCAATGGTGCCGCCAAAATGGCCGGGAAAGCGGTCGTAATACTGCTGGTAGGTCAGCGCGGCGAACTTCTGCACGGCCTCCGGGTCAAGATAGTCCACCAGGTCGCGGCCGCCGTCGGTCACGCAGGAGAACAGCATCACCTTCCACACACCTTCGGGCGCGTCCCACGCCAGCGTGCCGTTGGTGGCATTCGCGGTGATGTCGCGTATTTCCTTCGTCGCGGTGTTCATGGCCGCCGCGCCCATGAACTGCCCTTCCGGCAGCGGCTGCGAGAATGCGCGCGGTCCGGCCACTTCCGTTTCCGTCTTGTCCAGCCGTTTGCTCATCGCCTCGGGATGCAGCGCCTTCAATTGGCCGCCCGCGCCGCCGCTAGGGAACCAGTACTCGTCATACAGGCACATCTTCATGCCCAGCGCCGCGGCCTTGTCCAGCGCAAACTGGTAGGCGTCTA
>CALDSM010000502.1 GCA_937923585.1 uncultured bacterium | reverse complement strand
GATCTTGTCAAGACAAAAAATGGGAAACGTCCCCATTTACCCCCCATTTACCCCCATTTACCCATTGACTCACGTAACAGATAGACAGCGAGATGAAGGCGAACTGTGCGTTGGAAATGTGTTAGGATGCCGCAAGTGTTAATATGCACTGTGGTTATGCCGTGCGGGCTGGCACAGCATACCATTCTTGATTGCCGGGCAAGTCATCATGGAAAAGCCGCCGGTGGGTAGTGCCGGAATGGGCTGACGGGCGTTGTCGAACGGATCGACGGCGCGGCAGGGCTGGGCAATTGTGCCCTCTGAGAAGACGCAGGCAGCAGGACAAGGAAGTTCGGGCATGCAGGCGAAGTTCAGAAATCTGAAGCGCGAGGAACTGGCCGAGGTTCTGTCGCACACCAAGGGCAGTCTGGCGGGGGAAGACCTGAGTTCGGCCGACCTGTCCGGGATTGATCTGCGCGACGCCAACCTGCGGGGCACCGACCTGAACCACGCGAACCTGACTGAGGCAAATCTGAGCGGCGCCAACCTGAACGGGGCCAATCTGGGCGGCACCAACCTGGGCGACGCGCGGCTGCGGGACGCGGACCTGCGCGGATGCAGCCTGAACGACGCGGGCCTGCGGGACGCGGATTTGCGGGGGGCCAACCTGCGGGGCAGCGACCTGCGCGGATGCGACTTTTTCTCCGCGGACCTGCGTGATGCAGATTTGCGCGGTGCGGACCTGCGCGGTGCGGACCTGAGCTACGCCAACATAAGCGCGGCGGACCTGCGCGCGGCCAACCTGAGCGGCGCGCGGCTGCATGACAGCCGTCTGCGGAACGCGGATTTGCGCGGATGCAACCTGTGCGACGCGGACCTGGGCGACGCGGATTTGCGGGGGGCCAATCTGCCGGGGGCGAATTTCACCGGTGCCAGCCTTGCGGGCGCCAGCCTGATCGAGGAAGGCCTCGCGGTGGACGTGACGGCGCTTGTCGGCGGACTGGAAGCCGCAATTGAGCGACGCCGCGCGGAGCGGCGGCACCAGTCCGACCGCCGCCAGCAGGAACGGCGGCAGCAGGAACGGCGGCACCCCGAACGGCGCCAGCAGGAGCGGCGGCAATGCCTGCCCATGGCGGCCCTGCCGGCACAGGGCGAAATGACGCACAACTGAACCGTGCCCGCCGGGGACGGGAAACGCGGCGGGCGGTCAATTGAGCAAGGCGGCAAGGCCGCCACACTTCAGGGGAAGATGCCAAGGGCGCATGATTGTGGTAAACTGACGTGGGCCAGAAGCCGCGACGAGGGCACGGGACACCACACCGGCCGTCAGCGGGCATGCAGCGCGGCGCTGGGTTGAAAGGCACGGGTGGAGATGCTATCGGGCATACGCGCCCCATTCGATGGGGGCATCGAATGAGCGTGGCGCGGCGAAACCGTATCGGTTGGGCCGCGGGCTTTCTGGTGGTGCTGTTATGCGCCGCCATGGGGATTCTGTATGCTTTTCGGCCGGACAGCACGCCCGCTTCGCCGAAAGCATCCGCTGCACCCGCCTCCGGGCAGACGGCTTCCCCGGCTGCGGCGGCCCCGTCAAGTGCGCCCGCTCCGGGCGCACCTGCCCCCCCCGCTCCCGGGGCAACAGCACCCGCCGGTCCGGCCAATGCGTCTCCAGGCGTGCAGGCGCCCGACAAGGACATGATGACCGCGTCGCTGAAGCGGTGGGTCGAGCGCCGGGAGGGAAGATCGGTGGAGATCGTTGACGCACAGAGCATCTGCGATATCAACGGCAAGCCGACGTCGCTGAACGTGTTGGTCACGACACGCACCGGCGACGGATTGGACCCGGTAGCGCTCAGGGCGGCGCTTGACGCCAATGCCGCGCGCGAACATGCGCTGCGCGGGGAACTGGCCCAGGCGCGGCGCGACGGGGACGTTGCGGCGGTGAACCGGCTCGCCGGAGAGCTCACCGCGGCGCGCACGGCTTTTGTCGAGGACAGCGGCGTGGTTTCCTACAAGCTCAGCCTTTCCCGGCAACAGCCGCCGGTGCTGGCATTCTGGCCGGGGCTGCCCTTTGAAACCGTGCGGGAAGAAAGCGCCCGGGATCTGGCGGCCGAAAGACTGGGAACCGAAGCGGAATTGCAGGGCCTCGTGCATTACACAAGCGCGACAGCCCTGATGCGGTTTGCCGGAACGGATGGACAAACCGTTTATGTGGACCCCTTCAACATGGCCGTGGTTCCGCCGGAAGCGCTGCAACAACGGGAGGCGGCAAGGCCCGCCCGCCCGGACGACGACGGCAGGGCGGAGCGCATTGCCGAACAATGGGCGGAGTTTCTGCAACCCTAGTGGACCTTCAATACAAGAGAGGGAGAGATGTCATGGGCAAGATTAAGTTTGCGTTTCTGCTGCTGGCTGTTGCCGGGCTGGCTGTCGGCGCGGCGGGTGCCGCGGAGAAGATCATCTCCGGCGTTCCGAACTATGACCAGGACGTGTTCCCCATAGACCATGCCTATGCGTCGGTGGAGCGGGGCGACTGCAACCCGATCGCCTGCACGATGCTGAACGGATACTACGATGCGCACGGCTGGCCCCGGCTCATTCCCTATGGGAGCAACAGCGCCACGCAGAACGGCTGGGGCGTGGACACGGTGGTCCGGAAATACAAGGAAGTCCTCGAGTACGAGGACGGCGAAGGCACCTCCTACAACTGGTTCCTGGACCGAGTCTTCGGCAACAAGCAGGGCGACGCCATCGTGTCGGTGGTGGACTTCTTCGATCCGGGCGCGTCGTTCACGCGCGACGACGACGACATGACGAAGTGGTCGAAAATCCAGGACTATCTGAACGCGGACCACCCGTGCGTGCTGACGGTCTTCCCGGCCTACAACACCTTCCCCTACTTCCACAACTACAACGACACGTACAAATGGGAGGGATCGTCCACGCTGAATGAGCTGGGCGGCGGGCACAGCATCTGCGCGGCCGGCTGGTCCGACGCGGGCGGGCGCTGGGTCATCTGCAACATGGGCTGGTCCTACTCGACCCGTGCGTGGTTTAACGCCGACTCGGACGATGACTGGTATATCTCGCAGATCACGCCGGGCGGCACGCCTTCGGCGGAGGACGATGATCCCATCGAAGACAACGACCGGATTGGCGCGGCGAAGGAAATCAGCGCGGGCACGGTCAGCGGCCTGCACTGCCTGGACACGCTCATCGTCAACGACGACTACAAGGCGAGCTACGGGGACTGGTACAAGATTGCCGCGGCCGCCGGAAACGTGCTGTCCGTGACGATCGGATTCGACAGCGCGAACGGCAATCTTGACCTGCGCGTGTACGGTCCCGGCCAGACGCAGGTCGGCAGCAGCACGGGCACCGGCGACACCGAAAACGTGACGGTCTCCCCCACCGGCGCCGGATACTATTACATTTACGTCTACGGAAACGGCGGCGCGCAAAACCAGACCTACAGCCTTTCCGTGTCCTGTTCACCGGCCCAGCACACGCTGACAACGGCCGTGGCGGGCGGGCACGGCACGCTCCTTCCGGAGACCGGCCCCCAGAGCGCCAACGCCGTGGTGAATCTCACGGCCGCGCCGGAGACCGGGTACCAGGTCAAGGCCTGGACGGGAACAGACAACGACACGCTGAGAAAGAACGTAAACACGGTCACCATGACCGGCGACAGAACGGTGAACGTCGAGTTCCAGCCCATGATCGGGAGCGTGGTCATCAACGGCAACCGTTCCGCGACCAACAGCCCTGAAGTGACGCTTGCACTGACATGGGGCGACGCGGTCCGCATGCGCTTCAGCGAGGACGGCGCTCACTGGACAATGTGGGAACCGCTTGCGGCAACCCGCGTCTTTACCCTGGCACCGGGGCCGGACGGCCACCGGACGGTGCGGGTCCAGTTCCTCGACATCGCGAACAACCGCTCCGCCGTGTTCCACGACTATATCCGGCTGGACACGACGCCGCCCACGGGCACAATCGTCATCAACGGCGGCGCATTGAGCACGCCCACCGCGGCCGTCACACTGGGGCTCACCTGGGCCGACGCGGGGGCGGGCGTGTCGCGGATGCGCTTCAGTGACGACGGCGCCCACTGGACAATCTGGGAGCCCGTGGCGGCCACGCGCCCCCACACGCTGCCCGAGGGGCCGGGTTATCACACGGTACGGGTGCAGTATCTCGACGGCGCGGGCAACCGGTCCATCGCGTACAATGACTACATCAGGCTACTGGCCCCATGACGGGGACGCCGGCCTGATACAAGAAGACTAGAAAGACGACGGCCCATATTGCAGGGATGCTGGACATCCTTTTCTCAATCTTGAGGAAGGGTTACTTTTGGCGACACAACGGACCGGGCATGTCCGGAAGGAGGCGAAGATGAATGAGCACCACGGACAAGGGCACGCGATTTCCCGACGGAACTTCCTGCGGGGCTCGGCGCTTGCCGCCGGGGCGGCTGCGGCGGGGTTTCCCTTTGCCGCGCGCGGCGCAGGCCCCAATGAGAAGCTCAACATCGCCGTGATAGGCGTGGGTGGCCGCGGCGGCGGAAACCTGGAGGCGGTGTCTTCAGAGAACATCGTGGCGCTGTGCGATGTGAACGCGAAGGCGCTGGCCGAAGCCGCAAAGAAGTTTCCCAACGCGCGGGTCATCGCCGACTTCCGCAAACTCTATGATTTCGCCAGCGAGTTCGACGCGGTGGTGGTGAGCACCTGCGAGCACACGCACGCGTTTGCCACGCTGCCCGCGCTGCAATTGGGCAAGCATGTGTACTGCGAGAAACCGCTGACGCACGACGTGTGGGAGGCGCGCATCATCCGCGAGGCGGCTGAGAAGGCCAAGGTGGCCACGCAGATGGGCACGCAGATTCACGCGGGCGAGAATTACCGCCGCGTGGTCGAACTGGTGCAGACCGGCGCCATCGGCCCCGTGCATGAGGTGCATGTCTGGGTGGGGCGCGCCTGGGGATTGCAGTCCAAGGAAGAGGCCGATCTGGCCAAGGACATCGTGTTTGTGCAGGAGCGGCCCAGTGAGGCCTCGCCCATTCCCGAAGGGCTCGACTGGGATTTGTGGCTCGGCCCCGCGCCGGAACGGCCGTTCAACGAGGTCTACTTCCCCGGCCCGAAGTGGTACCGGTGGTGGGACTTCGGCAACGGCACCATGTCGGACCTCGGCAGCCACTGGATAGACCTGCCCTTCTGGGCGCTCAACCTGAAGGCGCCGCTGACAATCGCGCCGGAGGACGGGCCGCCGCCGCATCCGGAGATCGCGCCCGCCTCGATGCAGGTCGCGTATGAATACGGCGCGCGGGGCGAACAGCCGCCGCTGCGGCTGACCTGGTACCAGGGCCGGTGCAAACCGCCGATGTGGAAGGACGGCTCCATCCCGTTGTGGGACAGCGGCGTGCTCTTCGTCGGCGACAGGGGCATGCTGCTGTCGGACTACGAGAAGCACGTGCTGCTTCCCGAGGACAAGTTCAAGGATTTCAAGGCGCCCGAGCCGTTCATTCCAAAATCCATCGGTCACCATGCCGAGTGGATTCACGCCTGCAAGACCGGCGAGCCGACCACGTGCCATTTCGGGTATTCGGGCTGGCTGACAGAGGCCAACCATCTGGGCAACGTGGCCTACCGGGTGGGCAAGAAACTCGAATGGGACCCGGAAACGATGCACGCGAAGAACGCGCCCGAGGCGGACCCCTTCATCCGGCGCGAGTATCGCGCGGGATGGAAACTGGTGTAACGCATGGGGGAACCGGACAAAATGGCCCCGAGTCGCGCCGTCTTGAGTCCCCCCTTGAGGGGGGGCGGCTGCGAAGCAGCGGGGGGTGTATACCCCCACGTCTTCGTGCCATGCCATACACCCCCCGCCACTTCGTGGCACCCCCCCTCAAGGGGGGACCAGTGCAAACGCGCCAGGTCCCAAAACGGTATCTCCGCTGCACTCCAAAATGGGCACCGCCATGTTGCTCTTGGCGGGTTGGAACGACGAAACCACTCAGAAAGGTTGAGACTATGAGAAGCTCCTCGATGGGAAGACGGGATTTCTTCCGGACCACCGCGGCGGCAACCCTTGCCGCGGGCATTGCGGGTGCCCCGCGGATGGGGGCTGCGGCGGAACCGGCAGCTGGTACGCTGAAGAAGGCGCTGCAACTGGGCATGCTGCCGGAGAAGTTGTCCGATGTGGACAAGTTCAAACTGGCCAAGGCCTGCGGGTACGAGGGCATCGAGGCTTCGCCTATGGCGGATCTCGACGCGGCGAAGAAGATGGGCGAGGCGGCCCGTGCGGCGGGGATGCGCATTCACTCGGTGCTCTACGGCGGATGGGATGCCCCGTTCTCCGACCCCGACCCCGGGGTGATTGAGAAGGGGCTGAAGGGCATGGAGAACGCCCTGCGCACCGCCCACGCGATGCAGGCCGACGCCGTGCTGCTCGTGCCGGTCGTCGTTAACGCAAAGGCCACCAAAGACGAGGCGTGGCAGCGCTCGCATCAGCACATCCCCAAACTGCTCCCGCTCGCCGAAGAACTCAAGGTGGTCATTGCCATCGAGGAGGTATGGAACGGTTTCCTGCTCGACAGCGCCCACGAATTCGCCCGCTACATTGACGAGTTCAAGAGCCCCTGGGTGGCTGCCTACTTTGACACCGGCAACGTCCTCAAGTACGGACCGCCGGAAGAATGGATTCGCATCCTCGGCAAGCGCATCGTCAAGGTGCATCTGAAAGATTTCATAAAGAAGGGCGAGAAGTGGGTGAACCTTCGCGACGGCGACGTGAACTGGCCCGAGGTGCGGAAAGCCTTCAAGGAAGTCGGCTATACGGGTTTTGTCACGCCCGAGTTGGCAGGCGGCGACGAGAAATACCTGCGCGACCTGTCGAAGCGGATTGACCTGATTGAGGCGGGACAATAGGGAAGCCGGGTCCTCGAAAAGCGCCGCGTAAGGGCGCATCATGGCGGGCAGTGATCCACCGCGGCGGATATCCCAACGGGATTATGCTGCTAAGCCCGGGGTTGGCCGAAGTCAAGCGAAGCGTGGCGCAAGCCTACCCTGGGTAATCGGCGCGGTCTCCCCCACTCCTCTACTCTGAAAGAGTTCGTTTTGCCCACCCTGAATGGGTGGTTCCGGCGCGTGTTGCCCCTGTGCCCGGTCGGGCACGCGGGGGCACAACGCTTTCAGCGTAAAGAACGCGTGGGGGGGCCGTTACCCGGGGTAGGCGTTTGGCTCCACTTCGTTCCGCCAACCGCCAACCCCGGGCTTTGCTCCACAATCCCTTCGGGATAGAGAACTTGCAGGTCCGGTCATCATGCGATTGCTATTGTATAGGAACGATTTACTTAAGAAGGGAAACAGGCTGGGAGGCAACTCACAACTATTTCTTGTGAGTTCGTCAGGAGGGCAACCGGTGGCCCCAGCAGGGCGACCAGGGCCTCTACCACTCCGCGAAGCATTGCTGTGGCGGCGTTTTTGAATTTCCGGTGCGAAGCGGGTATAAGGTGAGCATGTTCAGACGTATTCTCTTATTGCTCGCGGTGGTCACCACGTCCATCTCTTCCACGACATCTGCGCAGGAGCAACGTCCCGTGTTGGCGAAGGCGCTCGCCGGACCGTTGGCCGGGGTGAATGAGGTGGTCTTTGCCACCCGCCTGCCCTATGACGATCCGCATTGGTATGCCAACATTGGCTACTATTGCGACGACGAGAACCGCAAGGCCTACACGGGCAACGGCAAACCCGATCTGGGAAGGCTCTACAAGCTCGACATCCGCTCGGGAAACGCCGCGGTCCTTTTCGATGCGCAGGGCGGTTCGGTGCGCGATCCGCAGGTGCATTATGACGGGACGAAGATCCTCTTTTCACTGCGCGAGGCGGGCACGGACTATTATCATCTCGCCGAGATTAACACAGACGGTTCAGGACTTCAGCGCATTACGGCGGGCCCCTTCGATGATATCGAACCGGCCTATCTTTCTGACGGGGATATCATCTTTGTCTCGACCCGCTGCAACCGGTGGGTCAACTGCTGGACGACGCAGGTGGCGACGCTGTACCGGTGCGGCGCGGACGGGTCGAACATCCATCCCGTGTCGGGCAACACCGAACATGACAACACGCCCTGGGTCATGCCCGACGGACGCATTTTATACACACGCTGGGAATATGTGGACCGCAGCCAGGTGGAGTTTCACCACCTCTGGACGATGAATCCGGATGGGAGCGGCCAGCAGGTGTTTTACGGCAACATGCGCCCCGGCATCGTGATGATTGACGCCAAACCCATCCCCGGGACGAACCAAGTGCTGGCCACGTTCAGCCCGGGCCATGGCGTCAACGAACACCGGGGTCCCGTGGCCGTCGTCACCCCGGAGCGGGGGCCCGATGACCCCGCCGCCGCACGGACCGTGCTCGGAGACTTTGTCCAAGATCCTTATCCTGTTTCCCCGGACTGTTTTCTTGCCGCGCGTGACAAGCAGATCATCGTCTTCGACGCCGCAGGCAAGGTTGACACCCTCTTCGACCACACGGGCGAGGGCATCCTCTGCGAACCGCGGCCCATCATGCCCCGGCCGCGGGAGCGCGTGTTTCCCCCGCGGCAAGGCGCGGAACAGCCCGTGGGCGAATTACTGCTTGCCGATGTCTACACCGGACGGAACATGGCGGGAGTGGCCCGTGGCGACATCAAGGAACTACTGGTGCTCGAACTGCTGCCCAAGCCGGTTAACTTCAGCGGCGGCCCCGATCTGGTGTCCTGGCTGGGCACGTTCACGCTCCACCGCGTCATGGGCACGGTGCCCGTGGAGGAGGACGGCTCGGCCCGTTTCCAACTCCCCGCGAACCGCTCCTTCTTCTTCGTCGCCCTCGACAAGGACCGCCTTTCCGTCAAACGCATGCAGAGCTTTGTCAGCCTCGCTCCGGGTGAGCGGCTCAGTTGCGTGGGCTGCCACGAAAGTCGGCTGCGTACCCCGGCCAACGCCGGCCGGGCATTCCCCCTCGCCGCCGGGCGGGAGCCGAGCGCCATAACGCCCTTTGCGGGTTTCCCGGATGTGATTGATTTCAACGGCGACATCCAGCCCATCCTCGACCGCCATTGCGTCGAGTGCCACAGCTTTGCGCGCCGCGAAGGACACATCTCGCTCGTGGGCGATCTCGGCCCCCTGTATTCCCACAGTTTCTATGCCCTCTTTGCCCACCGCCAAGTCGCCGACGGCCGAAACGGGCTGGGCAACCAGCCGCCGCGCAGCCTCGGCACCTCCGCCAGCGCCCTCATGAAGAAGATTGACGGAAGCCATCACGACGTGAAGCTGGACCCCGGCGAACAACGCACGGTCTGGCTCTGGATAGAAAGCAGCTCCCCCTATGCCGGCACCTACGCCGCCCTCCGGAACGCCGAGGAACAGGTGCAGGTCAAACCTGACTTGGTGTTCAGTTCGCAGAAGCCCGTACTGGAGCGCCGCTGCGCCGCCTGCCACAGCATTGACAACCCCAACGACGCCTCGCGCATGCCCCTGCCATTCGTTCCCGAGCGGCAGGAACGGCGCCGCGCGGCCAACCGCCCGACCGGCGAATATGAGCGCGTGGTGCTGCCCGACGACCCGCTCGCCCGCTTCAGCGTCCACCTGCTGGTGAACCTTTCCCATCCCGAGAACTCCCCCCTGCTGCTCGGACCGCTCGCGCGCGACGCGGGCGGTTTCGGAAGCTGCGGCGATGTCTTCAAAGACAAGGAAGACCCCGACTACAAGAGCCTGCTGGCGGCCATTGCTGACTGCAAGGCAAGATCTGACACGCAGCCCCGCTTCGGCACCCCGGGTTTCCGTCCAAACCGCCAATACATCCGCGAAATGAAAAAATACGGTGTGCTGTCCGCGGACTTCGACGCCGCCACCGGCACCCTGGACCCCTTCCAAACCGACCAGGCCTATTGGCGCGGGGCGCACGCGGCGGCCCCTCCGAAATGAAGCGCAAGGTAACGGCATGCAATGCCGCACGAGTAATCGTCGAGAGTACAAGCGGCATAACAGACGAACCACGGAACACACGGAAAGACTTGGAAAAAGAACACGGGCAAAACGTACGGATTCTGTCTGACAAATCTTTGCGATATTTGCGTTCTGTGCGGTTAAAGCAACAGGAAATCTGACCGCAAGGAACGCAAACACAAAGAGCACGACGGCTTCCATTTGCTTTACGCACAATTACTCACAGATAACACACATGATAAACTTGTGCGAAAGAAGACAAGAAGGTGACAGACAGTGGTACGGAAACACGCGGAATAGGGAAGATACCCGGAAAAATCTTGAATGTGAGATCTGAGATGTGAAGACGGGTGGGAAAAAGGGTGGGGCGTGGGTGAGTGACTGGTATGGTGCGGCTCGGTCGCCGTGAGTGTGTGTGAATGTTTTGGATAGAGGATGGTTCATCATGCGGGTGCATATAAGCGGGATTGGCGGGACGGCGATGGTGGCCGGGGCGCGTCTGGCCATCGAGGCGGGATGGGAAGTCCGCGGCAGCGACAATCCGCTGTACCCGCCGACTTCGGACATGGTGTTGGCGCTGGGGGTGCCGGTGTATGAGGGGTATGCCGCGTCGAATCTGGATTGGAATCCGGACGTGGTGCTGCTGGGCAACGCGCTGAGCCGGGGCAATGCGGAGGTGGAGGCGGCGCTGTCGCGGCGGATGCGTTTTGCAAGCCTGCCGGAATGGCTGAAGGAGCATGTGCTGCGCGGGCGGCGTTCGGTGGCCATCTGCGGCACCCACGGGAAGACGACCACGACGGCGCTGACGGCGCATGTGCTTCAGACCTGCGGGCTGGACCCCGGCTATCTCATCGGCGGCCAGCCGCTGGGCTTCGAGCATTCGGCGCGGCTCGGTCCGGAGGGCGCGCCTTTTGTCATCGAAGGCGACGAGTATGACACGGCCTTCTTCGACAAGCGCGCGAAGTTTCTGCATTATCTCCCCGACATAGCGGTGGTCACATCGGTCGAGTTTGACCATGGCGACATTTACAGGGACCTTGCCGAAATCGAGCTGGCGTTTCAGCGGATGCTGCGCCAGATTCCGCGCGAGGGCTGGCTGGTGTGCTGCGCGGACAACCATGCGCAGTCGCTGCGCGGGCACGCGTTCAGCAACGTCGCCACTTACGGTTTCGCGGCGGAAGCGGACTGGCGCGGCGTGGTGGAGGTCGAGAACGGCGTGCGTCGGGTGAAGGTGCTGCGGCAGGGCGTCCTGTGGGGAATGATCGAGCCGACCTTGTCGGGCGGATACAACGTGCAGAACACCCTGGCGGCGGAGGCCGTGGCCGCACTGCTGGGCGCTTCACCGGAAGCAGTGGCCGAGGGTGTGCGGACGTTTCCCGGCGTGCGGCGGCGGCTGGAGGTGTTTCTCGAACACAACGGCGTGACCTTTGTGGACGATTTCGCGCATCACCCCACGGCGATTCGCGAGACCATCGGCGCGGCGCGCGAACGCTGGCCGGAGTCGCGGCTGGTGGTACTGTTTGAACCGCGGTCGAACACGACGGTGACGAAGGCATTCCAGGGGGACCTGGAGGAGGCGTTTGCGGACGCGGATGTGCTGTGGCTGGGTCCGATCCACCGCGGGGAGCGGATTCCGGAGGAGGACCGGTTGAACCGTGCGCGGCTGGCGGCGGCGCTGAAGGGGAAGGGCGTGGCGGCCGCGTGGTCGGATGCGGTGCCGGAGCTTGCCGGCGCGGTGTGGGAGGGGGCGAAGCGGGGGGATGTGGTGCTGATACTCAGCAACGGGGCGTTTGGCGGGATATACCGGATGTTTCGCGAGCGGGCGGCATCCCCGCCGAAGGCGGGCAAGCCCCCAAATCAAAGCTAATCCACCAGTTCTACCGGTGAGAACTCATGAGGCTCTGCCGTTCCGGCGTTCTTTCGTGCTCGTTATCGTTATCGGAGGAATCTATTTATTTGAATCTGTCCTTGTCGCAACATGCATCTGCGCTCCTCATGCCTTCTTCGTCCAGCGACATCGAAAACCATCGATTACGATGACGATGACGATGACGAGCACGAGCACGAAACACCGGGCCCCTTTTAGGGGCCTTCCTCAAGCCACCGGCTATGCCGGTGGTCGTTGACTTCCCCTTCGGAGGGTGACTTCAGACGGACACCCACGCCTCCGTGAAAATGTGACGCATGGACCTATGGTGCGGAGGGGGTGGACTGCGGGGCGGGGACGCAGTCTGCACGGAGGGTTTCTATTTCCTTGCGGGACTCTGTGGCCTTGGCCGGGGTCAGATTCAGGGCGGCGTCAAACTGTTCGGCGGCCTCAGCGGGACGGTTCTGGGCGCACATCAGGCGGCCCAGGTTGGTGTGGCCCGCAGCGAACTTGGGGTTTGCCTCGATGGCCCTGCGGTAGAGCTGCTCCGCCTCTGCCATGTTGCCCTGGCGTTCCCGCAGACAGCCAAGGTTGTTCCATGCGGGTGCGAACTGGGGGGCAACCTCCACGGCCTTTGCGTAGTGGGCGGCAGCCTCGTCCTGTTTTCCCTGACTCTCCGAGACGCGGCCGAGGTTGTGGTAGGCGAAGGGATCTTTCGGGATGTGCCGGACGGCGCTGTTGTAGGCCTGCACGGCGCCTTCGGTGTCGCCCATTTCGAGGAGGGTGTTGCCGAGATTGTTCCATGCGAGGGCGAAGGCGGGGTTAATCCCGACCGCCTTGCGGAAACAGGCGACGGCGGCGTCATCCTTCAGGAGCAGGCCGAGGTTGTTGTGCGCCTCGACGAAGTCAGGCTTGATTGCGATGGCTTTCGAGTAGGCGTCAAACGCGTCCCTGACCTCATCCAGTGCGGCGAGGGTGCGGCCGAGGTTGTAGGCGGCGCCCGCGTTGGCGGGATCGAGTTCGAGGGCGGCGCGGAATTCTTTGACGGCGCCATAGGCGTCTCCGGCATCGTGCAGGGCGATTCCCAGATTGATGCGGGGCAGCGCGAAAAGGGGATTGGCCTCAATGGCTGCGCGGTAGTGTTTCAGCGCATCCTCAGTCCTGCCCAGGCGGTAGAGTTCGTAGCCGATGTTGTTATGCGCGACGCAGTTTCCGGCATCGGCCGCCAGTGCCTTCTCGTAATAGGCCACGGCGCCTTCGCTGTCGCCCAGGCGGGCACGGATGCGGCCC
>CALDSM010000501.1 GCA_937923585.1 uncultured bacterium | reverse complement strand
AGAAGAGCTGAAAGGATGTTCCTATTCCACCGATGTCCCCGGCGCGGTAAAAAATGTATCCTCCCTGAACCCACTGGAAATGGCGCTGGTAACGGACAACCCGGACATCTATCAACACCGCGCCTATCCGCTGATGGAGTATATGTTGTCGCGCGAGAAGTTTCTGTTCTGTCTGAATCCCAAGCAGAAAACCCAATCTCCCTCACGTCATTTGAAGGGTCCCTGCGCGCCGCTGACTGAACTGACGTCGCTCTATGATGTTTTTCAGAAATCAAACCCCGTTTTCCTGACCCTGGCCGAGAAGATGCATGGCGTGGACAGGACCTTGAATCTCGATGTGCTTGAAAAGGGGAATTCGTGGAAGAATTCCCTGGCCATGTATAGGGCCACCGGGGAAAAAGCGCACTTGGAAAAGGCCATGGCGGGAGCCGACACCTATATAAACAGGCGCGTCGAGCACCTTCAAACCAGCTTTAACGATCCTGATGCGGGCGAACTTTTCTTCTGGACAGGCTATGCGCCCAAATGGATTGATTTGCTGCAACTGTACGAGCAAAGCGGTAAACGGCGCTATCTGAGGGCCGCCCAAGCCGGTGCCAGGCAATACGCCATGTTTGTGTTTATGTGCCCGGCTATTCCAAACAAAGACATCCTGGTGAACAAAGACGGCAAAGCGCCGATGTACTGGTACCTCAAGGGCAAGGGGCACAGGCAAATGTACTGCCCCGAAGAGGAAGTGCCGGCCTGGCGCCTGTCCGAGACGGGGCTGACCTCAGAATCCTCCGGAACCTCCAACGGGCATCGCGCCATCTTCATGGCCAATTATGCGCCCTGGATGCTCCGTCTTGGCTACTATGCCAATGATCCCTTCCTGTCGGATATTGCGCGTTCAGCGGTGGTTGGACGATACCGGAATTTTCCCGGCTACCACATAAACACCGCGCGAACGACCATATACGAGAAAGCAGAGTATCCGCTGAGAGAACACAGGGACCTCAGCGCAAACTCCTTCCATTACAATCACATCTGGCCCATGATGTCCATGCTGTTTGACTACATGGTCTCGGACGTCTTTGTCCGCTCAAAGGGGAAGATCCGCTTTCCCGGTGAGTTCATTGAAGGTTATGCCTACCTTCAGAACAAATTCTATGGCCATCAACCGGGTGAATGGTATGGCTCGAAAAATGTGCGCCTCTGGATGCCCAAGGGAGTGCTGGCGTGTGACAATGTTGAATTGAACTGTCTGACGGCACGGGGCGACGGCAAACTCTTCATTGCATTTGCCAACCAGTCCAATGAGGATGTGGCGGCAACGGCGACCTTGAACAAGACGTTGATTGGCAAACTTGCCGGCAGACAAAAACGGGCGAAAATCAGGCAGCAAAACGGCGCGCAGGAGTCTTTTCTGGTTGATGACGGGTCCTTCAAGATCTCTGTTAAAGGACGGGGGATTACATCGGTTGAAATCGAGGATGTTGAAATCATCCCCGCATTCCAGTCCCGCGTCCTCGCGCGAACAGGCACCACTCCCTGGTCGCCGGATTATCTCGAAGTCCCCTTCGGCGGTGCCCGCGCGATGGTTCTTCCCGGCGTTGGAAATGACAACGCATACATCTATCTGCAATCGGATGACGCCAAATTCAGCGTGACAACGCTGCACTGGGCACAAAGCGGCTCATCGGGCACAATTCATGATGACGCATTCCCGTATGAGTTTACCGTGCCCCTTGACAGCGCGGCCGCAGAATTCCGGTTCTATCTTGAAGGCGTTTCCGCCGACGGAAAGACGTCGCGTTCAAAAGAAGCGGTGTTGTGTCATGCGAAATAGTGGAACGCTGCTCGCCGTCCTGCTTTTGGCGCAGCTGGCCGTTACTGCGTCGGCCGACAGTTGCCCTGACATCAGTTCGGTGCCTGCGGACCTGACGGTTCCCCCCATAGAAACTGGTCCGCCCCGGGCGGGGGTTCGTGCCGTTGTCACACCGCCGGAGTACAAGGGAACGTCGGTGCATCACGTGTTGTATCTTCCAGTCAACTGGCGGCCCGGTGGAAGATATCCGGTGCTGGTCGAATACGCGGGCAATGGAGACTATCGTAACAAGTACGGTGATGTCAGCACGGGAACGGTTGAAGGCAGCAAACTGGGGTATGGCATCTCTGGAGGGCGCGATTACATCTGGCTGTGCCTGCCCTATGTCAGCGTGGACGGCACCAAGAACCAGACCATTTGGTGGGGCGACGTCAACGCCACGGTTGCCTATGCCAAGCGCGAAGTGGCCCGGACATGTGAACAATGGGGCGGTGACCCCGGAAAGACAGTGCTGTGCGGCTTTAGCCGCGGCGCCATTGCCTGCGGGTATATCGGCCTTCATGATGATGATATTGCCGCCCTCTGGAGAGCCTTTATCCCCTACAGCCATTACGACGGCGCGCGTGAATGGGACTATCCCGATTCCGACAGGGCCGCCGCACGGACCCGTCTCCAGCGGCTTGCCGGCCGTCCGAGTTTCATCATTGACGAAAGCAACAGCCTTGCAACAACGCGCGCGTACATAGAATCCACGGGCATAGGCGCGCCATTCACCTATTTCGCCCTTCCCTTCCGCAACCATAACGATGCCTGGGCCCTGCGCGACACCCCGGCCCGGAGCGCCGTGCGAGACTGGCTCAACAAAACACTGGAATGAGCGGGCACAACGGCCATGACGCCAACGGTACGCCGGCTGCGGCGCACTCTCTTTTCGCAGTTGCTTTTCGCCGTCGCTCGTGTGTCCCGCATTCGCCACAACGGGAAATCGGGACGCTGGGCCTGTGGACGCCACGCTCATTCGGGCAGACGTGAGTTGGGACAGCGTGGTGCTGGTGCATGCGGCCCGGGTGGCCGGGCAGGATGACGAGGAAATCGCCCCTTCCGTCTCCGGGACCGGTCAGCCGAAGAAGCGCAGCCTGACTGATCCGGACGCAACGCTTGCCACAGGCCGCAGGGACCGTCCGCTCGAGCCCACCTGCAAGCAGCACACGGCGGTGGAGGAAAAGTCCGGGGTGATTGTCGCTGTGGCGGTCACCACGGGCGAGGACAGCGAGGGGGTGCAGTTGCCGGCGCAGATAGTCCGCATTGAGTCCAACACGGGCGAACGGGTTAAAACGCTGACCGCGGACACGGGCTACGCCCACTCGGCCAACCATGCCGCCCTTGAGGCGCGGCGCATGGAGGCGATCACCCCCCCGCAGCGCGTTTCCGGCCGTCCGGGCCGCATTCCTTCGAGCCGCTTCAAGTATGACGGGCGCAATGGAGTCCTGCGATGTCCCACAGGACCCGGCCTTCGTCCGGGAAAACGCAACGGCAACAAGGTGACGTACCGTTCGGCGGTCCGTGTTTGCGCCTCCTGCCGATTGCGCAAAGCCTGCATTCCCCCAACAACCAAGGCGCGCCTGGTGGCAATCGTGGACGGTTATCCCGCGCTGCTGCGGGCAAGGCGGCGCCATGCCCGCGGTGATGAGCGATGGCGCGGACTCGCCAAGAAGCAACACTGGCGCATTGAGGGCATACACGGACAGGCCAAGGCGCAACACGGACTCGGGCGCGCCGCGCGCAGGGGGCTGGCCAACGTGGCCATTCAAGTCTGCCTCACGGCGGCGGCCATGAACCTCAAGAGGCTCGCAAAGGCCTTTGCCGAAGCCGCTTTGCGTCTTGCCTGGCCCTTGCGAAGCCCAAGTGACGGTAATGACCGGATGTTCGGGCTGGGTTCC
>CALDSM010000500.1 GCA_937923585.1 uncultured bacterium | reverse complement strand
GACGTCTTGGCGGCCGAAACACTGTCGTCTCTGGAGGACGTGTATCTTCCCTACCGCCCGAAACGCCGCACGCGGGCCACCATCGCGCGGGAAAAGGGCCTCGAACCGCTTGCACTGAAACTGCTGGAGCAGAAGGTGGCCGACGTGAAGCGGGCGGCGAAGGCATATGTGAATGCCGACAAGGGGGTCGCCGACATTGCAGAGGCGTTGCAGGGCGCGCGCGACATTATTGCCGAAATGGTCAGCGAGGACCCGCAGGTCCGCGGCCGGGTCCGCGATCTCTTCCTCTCCATGGGCGTCTGCGAATCGAAAGTGGTCAAGGACAAGGAAGAGGAGGGCGCAAAATACCGCGACTACTTCGACTGCCAGGAGCCCGTGTCCAAGGCACCCTCCCACCGGCTGCTGGCGATGTTCCGCGGCGAGAACGAGGGATTCCTCTCGCTGCGGGTCGCGCCGCCCGAAGAAGCGGCACGGGCAGTGATGGCGGATGCCCGCGTGACCGGCACCGGTGCCGCATCCGAGCAGGTGACCATGGCCATCGAGGACGGCTACAAGCGGCTGCTCGGACCGTCACTGGAGACAGAGGTGCGCGCCGAACTCAAACGTCGCGCCGACGCCGAGGCCATCCGCGTGTTCGCGGACAACCTGCGCGAACTGCTCCTGGCCGCGCCGCTGGGCCGCAAGAACGTGATGGCGCTCGACCCCGGATTCCGCACCGGCTGCAAACTGGTCTGCCTGGACCGACAGGGCAAACTGCTCCACCATGATGTGATTTACCCCCACAGCGGCGACGGCTCCGGCCGGGAGGCCGCCGAGAAGACCAAGGCACTGTGCGCACAGTTTGAAGTGGAGGCCATCGCCATCGGCAACGGCACGGCCGGCCGGGAAACAGAGGCCTTTGTACGCGGTCTGGACCTGCCGCCTTCCGTTCCGGTGGTCATGGTCAACGAGTCCGGCGCGTCCATCTACTCCGCCTCCGAAGTCGCACGCGAGGAGTTTCCCGACCACGACCTGACCGTGCGCGGCGCGGTCAGCATCGGACGGCGGCTCATGGACCCCCTCGCGGAACTGGTCAAACTCGACCCCAAATCCATCGGTGTCGGCCAGTACCAGCACGACGTGGACCAGCCCGCGCTAAAGCGCAGTCTGGACGACGTGGTCATGAGCTGCGTGAACGGCGTGGGCGTGGACCTCAACACGGCCAGCAAGCAACTCCTTATGTACGTGTCCGGCCTCGGGCCGCAGTTGGCGTCCAACATCGTCACCTTCCGCAATGAAAACGGCCCCTTCGACAGCCGTGCCAAACTGAAGAAAGTGCCCCGCCTCGGCCCCAAGGCCTTTGAGCAGGCCGCAGGCTTCCTGCGCGTCCCTGACGCCAAGAACCCCTTGGACACCAGCGCGGTTCACCCCGAAAGCTATGGCATCGTGGACACGATGGCCAAGGACCTCGGCTGTGCGGTCAAAGACCTGCTTGACCAAGAATCGCTGCGCAGCAAGATTAGCCTGGATCGCTACGTGACCGACAAGGTGGGCATGCCCACGCTCCGCGACATCATCGCCGAATTGGCCAAGCCGGGCCGCGACCCGCGCCAGCAGTTCGAGACCTTCAGTTTCGCCGAGGCCGTCACGGACATGAAGGACTTGAAGCCCGGCATGAGCCTCCCCGGCATCGTCACCAATGTGGCGGCCTTTGGCGCCTTCGTGGACATCGGCGTCCATCAGGACGGCCTCGTCCACATCAGCCAAATGGCCGACCACTTCGTCAAGGATCCGAAACAAGTGGTGAAGGTGCATCAGCGCGTGAATGTGACCGTTATGGACGTGGATCTCAAGCGCAAGCGCATTTCCCTGTCCATGAAGGCAAAGCCCGGCACACCTGTGCCTGCGAAGGGCAATCCAGCGTCCGCACCGCCCAGACTGCAGGCATCAGGCGCCAAGCCCGCCCCGCCTCAGGCCAAACCCGCGCCATCGCAGCCCAAGCCCGAACCGTCACGCCCCAATTCCGAGCAGTCAAACCAAAGTCCCGTGCAATCCGACTCCAAACCGCAAGTGACCACCCCCACACCTGAGCCTCCGGTAAACATGCAGGCGATACGATTCGAGGAGTTGAGGAAGGCGCTGGCGGCACGGTTCAACAAACGCAGCTAACGCTCCGCCGTCATTGCGAACGCAGTGAATCTCCTGCAAGCGTGGACCTGGCGGGCACAAGATCAATTCGCTTGTCTGTCTGCGGGGTGGATTGACAGATTCCGCCCTTCATTGTACAATTGTACATATGAGGATCGTCTCCGATACAAATACCTTCCTGGCGGTTGCGCTGAATGAACCCGAACGGTCCCTGCTCGTGCGGCTTACCACAGGACATGAACTGGTCGCTCCGGAAGTTCTCCCCTTTGAGATTGGAAATGCACTTGTGGCCATGACCCGCAAGGGAGTGCTTCAGTTGGACGAGGTTGGGCAGGTATGGAATGCCGTGCAGACAATTGCGGTTGACCTCCAACCCATCGACATCCACTCAGCCTTGCGCATGGCGGTCCGTTTCAACATTTACGCCTACGACGCCTATTTCCTCGAATGTGCGCTCAACCTGCGGGCTCCCCTCCTGACGCTTGACAGGAAGATGAAACAGGTGGCCCGGGAATTGAGTATCCAGATTCTGGAGTAACGCCATGAAAACGTATACTTACTCACAAGCCCGTCAACGGTTATCCGAGGTTCTCGACGCCGCCCGAAAAGAAGAAGTCCTGATCACCAGGCGCGGCGGGGACACCTTCCGTCTATCCTTCCGGACAAATCCGGCATCCCCCTTCGGTGTGCCTGGGATAAAGACAAAGGCCACGACGAAGGACATTCTTGACGCGGTGGCGGAATCCAGACGGCGAAACGTATAACCGCCAATATTCTTAACCACTAAACGCGTCAACCATCGCCTTTTTATATGAAACAATACTAACTGGCCCCAGCAGTCCCGACGGCGGCAAGGGTTCAAAGCCAAGCAGTCTCTTCTCCACCCGCCCGGACTGGTCAAGCCCGTCCCCCAGCCTCTCTTGAAGTTCGGGGGCGATTGCGGGGAAGGCCTTCAAGCCCGAGACGCGGTTAATCAGCGTGTTTGTCACCTCGACCACGAGCGTGTTCTTGCCGGGATGCAGAATGCCGTCCACGGGAAAATCCTGCTCCCGCATCCAATGCGTGCAGACGGCGGTGCCATTCACGCTGATATCGGCCACCGTGCCCACGGAACCAAGCGAGAGGCAAAGTCGCGCACCCTCGAAGAAGTAGTCTTGCGGCAGTGTGAACTCCGTCGTATAACGGGCACAACCACTGAAATGCCGTACCTGTTCCACCTCGGTCCACGAGCGCAGCCCGTCCCACTGAAACGCGTCTGCGGGCGCGTCGTTGCCCAGGAACTGCACCTGCCAGGAGCCATTGATCTCGAAAGCCGCCGGAATCCCCGCCACTTGTACGGTGCCTTCCCTCGTAGCGGTGCCGTCATGGAACGTGTACGAGTAACTGCCATTGCGATCCGCGAGGGCACTGAATCCCTTGCCATCCGCGCCAAGGATGTCGGTAAAGTCGCTCGCGACAACATGCGGCGGGTCGGTCTTGTCGCCGCCGTGTTCAAACACGACGAAGGCGGATGCGTAGGGTTTGAGCCGGAGTTGAACGCGCGTGTATTCGCCGTCGCGGGCATAGGTCATCGCCTCGCGCCGCTCGCCCGTGCGCGGTTCCCAGAACTCCGGGTGGCC
>CALDSM010000499.1 GCA_937923585.1 uncultured bacterium | reverse complement strand
TGCTGGCCCGGTTCACGTTTATCGCCACGCGGGCCGGGGAGGCGGCCAGTTTCATCGCGCCGGAGATTCAGGCCATTCCCAAGACCAGAATGGCGGAGTTGCTGAAAAGCCCCCTGATTGCACCGTACCGGTTCAACCTGGAGAAACTGCTGCGGTTCAAGCCGCACATCCTCTCGGAGCGGGAGGAGCGGCTGCTGGCCATGCAGGGCGAGGTGGCGGAGACCCCCTCGAAGGTCTTTGACCAGCTCAGCGATGCGGACATGAAATTCGGCACCGTGGTGGATGAGACGGGCTGCGAGGTGGAACTGACCCAAGGGAGCTTCCGCACGCTGCTGGAGTCGCCCAAACGGGCCGTCCGCAAAGAGGCCTTTGACAAGTTCTACGCGGTGCAGGAGGGCCACGGCAACACACTGGCAGCGGCGCTGTGCGGCTCGGTCCTGCAGGACGTGTACAACGCGCGGGCGCGCAATTTCCCGTCGGCGCGGGAGGCGGCGCTCTTTGGCGACAAGGTGCCCGTGGCGGTGTATGACAGCCTGATTGAGGCGGTACGCGGCGAACTGCCGACGCTCTACCGGTATTTCGAAATTCGCCGCCGGGCGCTGCGGGTGAAAGACCTGCACGCCTACGACAACTATGCGCCCATCGTCAAGACCGACAAGGTGAGCATTCCCTACGACGAGGCGGTGGACACGATCAGCGAGGCGCTCGCCCCGCTGGGCGACGGCTATGTGCGCACACTGCGGCAGGGGCTGACCACGGCCCGCTGGGTGGACAAGTACGAGAACCGCAACAAGCACAGCGGCGCCTATTCCTCGGGCTGCTATGACAGCCCGCCGTACATCCTCATGAATTACAGGGAGCAGGTGCTCGACTCGATGTTCACGCTGGCGCACGAGGCGGGGCACTCGATGCACTCGCATTTCAGCCGCAGGGCCCAGCCCTACCAGTACAGCGACTACACGATATTCGTGGCCGAAGTGGCGTCCACGTTCAATGAGCAGTTGCTGGCGCGCCATCTGTTCTCCAGGGTGAAATCGCGCAAACGACGCGCTGAACTGATAAACAAGGAGATTGACGAGATCCGCGGCACCATCATCCGGCAGACCATGTTTGCTGAGTTCGAGAAGAACATCCACTCGCTGGCGGAGGCGGGCGAGCCGCTGACGCTGGAGGTGTTTCGCCAGGGCTACCGCGCGCTGCTGGACGCCTATTTCGGCCCGGATTTTGTGATTGACCCGGTGCTGGAACTGGAGGGGCTGCGCATCCCGCATTTCTACCGCGCCTTCTACGTGTACAAATACGCCACCGGGTTGTCGGCTGCGATTGCCCTGGCGCGCAGCGTGGTGAACGGAGGCGAGCGCGAGCGCAAACGCTACCTGAATTTCCTCCAGAGCGGCGGCTCCAAGTATCCGCTGGAACAACTGCGCGACGCGGGAGTAAACTTGACGCGTCCCGACGCCGTGCGCGCGGCCATGGCGCGGTTCCGGGAGCTGGTCGAGGAACTGGACGGGTTGGTGTAGGGCGCGTGAAGTGCCGCGAAGCGGCACGCAACGCACCGTTCCCGTTGGATGCGCAAGATGACGATGCGTTGCGTCTTGGGAGTGAGAAGAATGAATCACCAGGGGCACATTGGGGCAGTTGTTCTTTCGGGCCTGCTCATGTGTTTGACTGCCGCGGCCTTTGCCCAGGAATCGAACCTGCTCGCCGGCCTTGCCCATCAGGTCGCAGGCGAAGCGCGCCGCGCCAGCAGCAGCAACGAGGGACTCACACTCAACGGCGACGCCAAGGGCATCGCGGCGGGGGGCACGCTGACGCTGCTGGAGGCCGAAGGCCCCGGTGAGATCACCCATTTCTGGAACACCATCGGGTCCACGGACTTTTTTCACGGACGTTCCATTGTGCTCCGGATCTACTACGACGGTGCTGAGAAGCCCAGCGTTGAGTCGCCCATTGGCGATTTCTTCGGTGTGGGCCACGGTGCCTACAAGGACTTCACCTCGCTGCCGGTGACCGTGTCCTCCACGGGCCGCGCCCGCACCTGCTACTGGCGCATGCCCTTCCGCAAGTCCGTCAAGATGACCGTGACCAATGAGTCCGCCACCACGAAGTGCGACTCCTTCTACTATTACGTGGACTGGCGCAAGCTGGACAGCCTCCCCGAGGATACCCTCTACTTCCACGCCCATTACCGGCAGGAATTCCCCGCCGCGCCCGGCAAACACTACACCATTCTCGACACCAAGGGGCGCGGCCAGTACGTGGGGACGGTGTATTCGGTGATGCAGATGGAAACGGGCTGGTTCGGCGAGGGCGACGACTTCTTCTTCATTGACGGTGCCGAGACTCCGCAACTGCGCGGTACGGGCACGGAGGACTACTTTAACGACGCATGGGGCTTCCGCGAGTTCTCCACCCCCTTCCACGGCGTGCCGCTGTATGACGGCGTGCTGCCGGGCGACCGGATGACGGCCTATCGCTGGCACATTCA
The DNA here is from genome assembly GCA_937923585.1 of uncultured bacterium. Taxonomy (GTDB): domain Bacteria; phylum Hydrogenedentota; class Hydrogenedentia; order Hydrogenedentales; family CAITNO01; genus CAITNO01. Next base: position 3,469 of record CALDSM010000499.1, on the reverse strand, counting down.
GGACCCGATTCCCTTCAAGGACTCGCTTCGGCTGGAAATCGAGCACAAGGGCAGCGTGTACAACCCCACCGGCTCCATCATGGATTTCGAGCTGGGCAACTTTGAAGACCGCGCCGACTGGTGCAGTTCGGTGGCGTTCTGGTACCAGTATCCCCCTGCCGCGTTTGACGAGCCCCTGCCCCCGGCAGAGAAGCGCATGCCGCCGGTGAAAATCCTCCAGGCCTGCCTCATGCCCTTCCGCGCCGATCCGCCGCTGATTGTGCTGCCCCAGGACCCCATCCTCATGTACGGGCCCAACCAGGAAAAGGCCAGCATCGAATTCGACTTCGACCTGGACAAGGACGGCCGTTACCGGCTCGACGGTGTGTTCATGTTCGGCCTGATGGCCGGCGCCTGGCAGCCCACGCTGGACGGCCAGAAACTGGGCGGCGTGCTCGACCTCTACATTGCGAACGCCGACCCGCGCTGGGTCAACCTGGACACGCTGGACCTCAAGGCGGGAAAGCACACGCTGCGCTTTGAGGCGCTGCCCGGCGCCGGCGCGGCCCACCGCGCCATGGCGCCGAAGTTCAACGTGCTGGGCTTTGCCGGGCTTGTGACACTGCGGCTGGATGACATGGAAGGTTACCAGCAGTCCCTGAACAGGCTGATGGAGCAGAAGAGGGCAAAGTAGACCATGGCCCGGCCATGTGGGACAGCCGCCCCCGGCTGTCAGCGTTTGACGAGTGCTCGCGGGATGACAGGCGAGGGCGCCTGTCCCACATACGGAGCGAACGTTGCCATGACCAACCGTGAACGCGTCATCGCCTCGCTGACGCACCGCCAACCCGACAAGACGCCTTACTGCATCGGGTTCACGCAGAAAGCGCGTGCCAAGATGGCCGAGTACTACGGTGACCCCGGCTTTGAATCGAAACTGGGCAACTGCTTCACCCTGCTGAAAACCGTCCGGCCCGATGCATGGCAGGAGGTTCAGCCGGACCTTTGGCAGGACCAGTTTGGCGTGCTGTGGGACCGCAGCGTGGACAAGGACATCGGCATTGTGGTCAACCGGCTGGTGACGCCGGAAAACGCGGCCGAATTCGTGCTGCCCGACCCTTACGACCCGGAGCGGTTCAGCAACTACCCGAAAGACGCCGCGGACAAGGGGGACCGCTTCTATATTGCCGAGATAGGCTTTTCCCTGTTTGAGCGGGCATGGACGCTGGCGGGCATGCAGGTCCTGCTCGAATCCATGATCTGCGACCCCGGCTTCGTTCACACGCTGCTCGACAAGATTCTCGAATACAACCTTGCCATCATTGACGAGGCCTGCCGTTATCCCATTGACGCCATGTACTTCGGCGATGACTGGGGCAGTCAGCGGGGGCTCATTATGGGCCGCGAGCGCTGGTGCGAGTTCATCGAGCCGCGCATCCGGCAGATGTACAGGGCCGTCAAGGATCGCGGCCGGTACGTGGTGATTCATTCCTGCGGGTGCGTGAACGAACTGTTTCCGGAGTTGATTGCCGACGGGCTCGACGTGTTCAACCCGTTCCAGCCGGAAGTGATTGACGTGTTCGAGGCCAAGCGGAAGTACGGCGAACAGCTCTGCTTCTTCGGCGGCATCAGCACGCAGCGCATCCTGCCCTACGCCACGCCCGACGAAACCCGCGAACACGTGAAGCGCCTGATTGACGGCGTGGGCAAAGACGGCGGCCTCTTCGCGGCCCCGGCCCACGCCATTCCGCCCGACGCGAAGGTGGAGAACATGGCGGCGATGATCGAGGTATTGCAGAACCAGTAGTTCGCCGCATACTGGGAGCGCCGGCGTCTCGCCGGCTCTTTGGTCCAAGCCATGCGCCCTGTATGAAACCTGTTTCCGCCGCCGGCAGTCTTTTCTGGCGTTTCGGGGTCATGGATGCAAAGAAGCCGGCGTTCCCAGTGACCCGGTCTCAATCTTAGTACGGAGAATCCCAAAATGCGCAAACTAATCGGTTTTACTATTCTTCTGCTGACTGCGGCGTCGGCCACATTCGCCCAGAGCGCCCAGGTCGGCATGAAAGGCCCAGAGCACGGCGCGCAGAAGCTGAGAATTGATTATGTCCACTACCGCCCGGCGGTCTTTGAGACGGAACAGTTCAAAGAGGCGGAAAGTGAGATTCTTAACAGGGGCGGCCTGCTGTACGTCTATTACACCAACGTCACGGACAAGCCGGTTCAGTTCTATTTCTACCGCATTAACGGGAAGGACGAGTCGTACTGGCGGCTGAACGGCTTTGTCGCGTGGGACCGGAATTATGGCTCGACCGTGGAACCCGGCCAGAGCGGGGTTTGGGAAATCAACGGCATCACCGAGGACTTCGCGCCGGGCAAGCCGTGCAAGTTCTCCCTGATTGACCGGAAAGAGGGTGTCGCCGGAAAGTTCGAGACAACCCTTGAGGCCGACCCCGTCCAAATCACGCACATCCGCGTGCTGCCGGGCATGAAGGAACTGGAGGTGCATGTGCGGAACGCGGGGAAGGACACGGTGCAACTGGGCGCGGCCGAGGTGGCCGGCGTCCAGGTGGCCGGGTGCGACTGGGTCGGGCGGGAACTGCCCGGACCGGGCCATGCCATTGCCCGTATCGCCCTTGCCGAACCGGTTGCACCGGCCAAACTGCTCATTGTGAAAGTGCCGGTGAAGGGCGGCGGCGCGGACCGGACCGTTTGCGGGCACCGGCGCGCCTTTGAGGATGTCTTCCCCATCGGCACGTGGAACACGGACGAGGAGAACCTGCCCGCACTGCGCCGCATGCACATTGACACGGGCGTGGCCGGCGGCAAGAAGACCGACAAGTTCTTCGGCGAACTGGCGCCCAAGTACGGGCACAACGCCATTGTACACACCGAGGTGCCGACCGAGGTGGACACGCTGCGCGAACTGACGGGCCACCCGAACCTGCTGTGCTGGGGACTGGCCGATGAGCCGGACTGGTCCAAGCAGCCGAACGTGATGCTGATGTGCGACGATTTGGTGCGCAAGTACGACAGCACAAAACCGACCTTCATGACGCTGTGCCGCAACATCAAGTTCTTCCAGTACGCGCCCATCACCGACATCGCCTGCCAGGACCATTACTGCGTCACGGCGCCGTCGAGCAGCATCTGGAAGAAGTTCTACGGCACGCGGCTGGAGGAAACCCAGATTTACACCCGTGACCTCAAGCGGGCCGCCGAGCCGCATCCGGTGTGGGTGTGGACCCAGGGTATTGCGGACTGGGGCGAGCGGCCCAAGCGCACCGTCCCCACGCCGGACGAACTGGCGGGGCAGTTGGTGCTCAATCTGGGCCAGGGCGCCAAGGGCATCCTGTGGTTCAACTACGGCAAGGAAGTGGCAGCGAAGTTCCCCGACGCGGTGGATGCGATGCGCCTGTGGGGGCGTGTGATGTGCCTGCTGCGGCAGATCGGAAGAGCGTCGTGTAGGGAAAGAGTGTAGATCTCGGTGGTC
>CALDSM010000498.1 GCA_937923585.1 uncultured bacterium | reverse complement strand
TGTTTTGCACACAGTGGGTTGCAGCGTGGATATGGTGAAATTCTTCGAAAGAAAATGAGAAGGTGTCAGACAGTAGTACGGAAATACACGGAAAAGAACACGGGCAAAACGTATGGATTCTGTCTGACAAATATTTGCGCTCTTTGCGTTCCATGCGGTTAAAGCAATAAGAAGTCTGGCCACAAAGAACGCAGAGAACACAAAGAGCAAGACGGATTCTATTTGCCTTGCATGCGATTATTTGCAGATGACACATGATCATCTTCTGCGAAAGAAGACAAGAAGATGACAGACGGTGGTGCGGAACGACACGGCAGTAAAACAAAGACAAGCAGAAGGACGACCGCAAAGGTTACAGAGAACGCAACGAGAATGGGAACCGTTGGCAGTATTGCACACGATCCGCCTACGGACTGCCTGAACTTGCGCGAATGAAGACTGGAGAATATATGTTGCCTGCACGGGATGATGTGCCGGCACAATGCCGAACACCACAGCGAATGAAGGTTAGAGGATGACTGCCACCAACACACAGGAGAACGCCGCCGGGGGCGGCAACGGTACGGGATCGCGGGCGCGCCTGCTTGGGGTCGCGCTGCTGGCCGCCGTTTTGTCGGGCGCTTTCGCACTGCTGGTCCTGGAGGGGACGGTCCGGATGCTGTGGCCGCAGCGGCCGTATGAGGAGTGGGTTGCGCCCGATGCCCGCTACGGGCACCTGTACAAGCCGAACGGCCAGTTCAAGTACCCGTTCCCCGGCAGCGACTATGTGATGGACCTGCGCACCAATTCACTCGGCTTCCGGGACGACGAACCGAAGCCGGCCGTGAAGGGCGAGAAGACCATCCTGTTTCTGGGCGACTCCTACACGGTGGGTTTTGCGCTTGACGTGGAAAGCCGGTTCGACCGGAAACTCGCGCAACTGTGCGCAAAGGACGGCCTGAAATTCCGGTTCGTCAACTGCGGCGTGGACGGGTGGGGCACCGTGCAGGCATCCCGGTACGCGGAGGACCATTTCGATTTCCTGCGTCCGGACATCGTGGTGTACACGTTCTGTGAGAACGACCCCTACGACGACGCGTCGTTTCTCGAAAATGAAGGCCCGACGCGCGTGGAGACGCGCACCTCGCGGCTGTTCCTGCACAAACACTTCCATCTGTACCGGCTTGCCATGAACCTGCGGTGGATGTGGCAGCACCGGAACGAGGTGAAGGAACTGGGCCGGGACCAGAAGGCGGATGGAACGGCTGATCCGGCGGCGGCCATTGTCATTTCAGAGGACCTGTGGCGGCAAACGCTGGGGCACCTGCGCGATTTGCACGCGGCGCTGCTGCGGCACAACCCGAACTGCGTGCTGCTGGTTCAGGCATCGTCGCCGACCAGCGAGAACGTGCGCAGCCACCTCTCGTCGCTGGGCAACGGCAAGAATCTTTTTTACGTGGACCTGAGCGGGCCGGTGGGCGCCCTGCCCGTCGCGGAGCGGCGGCTTCCGCATGATCCCCACTGGAGCGCCAAGGTGCAGGAAATTAGCGCGGGCGCCCTGTATGCGCGCATTGCGCGGCCATAGGCGCGGCGGTTCCGGGCATCGGATCAGGCTGGGTGCAAGAGGCGAATTAAACAGTCCCGTTGGGACATAAGGAGCGCGGTAATGGGTGACTGGGCGGTCGGATATCTGACGAGCCTGTACCCCGCCCTTTCGCACACCTTCATTTTCCGGGAGATTCAGGCGCTGCGGGCGCAGGGGATGAATGTGAAGACCGCGTCCATACGCCTTCCGGAGGATCTGGACCGCATGACCCCGGAGGAACGGGACGAGTTTGACCGAACCTATTACGTGAACAGCACGCCCCGCGGCCGTGTGCTCTTGGCCCATCTCCGGCTGCTGCTGTCGCGTCCGGCCAGTTACCTCGGCGCCCTGTGCTACGCGCTGGGACTGCGCAGGAAGGGCCCCGTGCCCCTTGCGAAACTGCTGGCCTATTTTGCGCAGGCGGGGCTGGTCATGGACTGGATGCGGCGCGAGCGGATCTGCCACCTGCACGTGCATTTCGGCAACCCGCCGGCCACGGCCGCCATGATTGCGGCCCATGCGGGCGGGAGCCCCTTCAGCATCAGCGTCCACGGCCCGGACATATTCAACGACGAGGGGCCCAGCCTTCTGGCGGAGAAGATTGACAAGGCCGTGTTTGTGCGGTGCATCAGCCACTTTTGTCAAAGCCAGGTCATGCGCCTGACGGCGTACAGCCAGTGGGAGAAGCTGCACATTGTGCGCTGCGGCATAGACACGCGCGCATTCAGTCCGCGCGCGCTTCCCGGCAACGCCGTTCCGGAGATTGTCTGCCTCGGCAGGCTGGTCGCGGCGAAGGGCCAGTATGTGCTCCTGCAGGCGTGCGAGGAGCTGCGCCGTCGGGGCGTGGGGCTGCACGTCACCTTCCTGGGGGACGGTCCGGAACGGCCCGCGCTCGAAGCGGCGACGGCGCGGCTGGGCCTGGGCGAAATGGTGACCTTCGCCGGCGCCGTCGGGCAGGATCTGGTGCATGAACATCTCAACCGCGCCGACATGATGGTGCTTCCCAGCTTTGCCGAGGGGCTTCCCGTGGTGCTGATGGAGGCGATGGCAAAGGAGGTTCCGTGCATCTCGACGCGCATCATGGGCATACCGGAGCTGGTCCAGGACGGCGTGAACGGGTTTCTGGTTCCGGCATCGGACTGGCGCGCCCTGGCGGACAAGATGGCGCTGCTGATCGGCAGTCCTGAACTTCGCGCCGAATTTGGCAGGACCGGCCGCCTTGCGGTCGTGGAGTCGTACGACACGGAGACCAACGGCCGGGCGATGGGGAGGCTTTTTGCGCGCTACGCCCCCCGCCTTGGCTTCCATGACGACGGAGGTGATCTGTGATTCAACTGCTGATCCATCTGATCCTGTGCGCCGCGGGCGCATACTGCGCCCTGGTCTGCGCATACCTGCTCATCGTGACGCTTGCGGCCTACATGCTGAGGCCCCGCCCGCGGGGCCCGCTGGAGTTTCCGTCCTGCGCCGTGGTCATTCCCGCGCACAACGAGGCGCGGCACATCGGACGGACGCTGGAGTACCTGAAGCGCTCGAACTACTTTCAGGAGCAGGTCCATGTGTACGTCATCGCAGACAACTGCGATGACAACACGGCGGACATCGCCCGCGCGGCCGGGGCCACGGTGTTCAAGCGGTACGACCCGGACAACCGGGGCAAGGGCCAGGCGCTGGACTGGTGCTTCCGCGAGCAGACCGAGATGCTGCGGGAGCACCCGGTGACGGTGATCATAGACGCGGACAGCATGGTTGACCCGGATTTCCTGGCATCCATCACGGCGCGGCTTCTCGAACCCGGGGTGGATGCCGTGCAGGGCAACAACAGCGTGGCCAATCTGGACCAGCACTGGCGCACGGCGCTGACCGGGGCCAGTTTCGCGCTGGTCAACTGTGTTCGTCCGGCCGGGCTTGCCTGCCTTGGGTCCAGCGCCGGACTGAAGGGCAACGGGATGGCATTCCGAAGCAAGCTGCTGGTACACCGCGGCTGGCCGGCCCACTCGATTGTGGAGGATGTTGAATTCGGCGTGCGCCTGCTGCTGGAGGGCTATTGGACGACGTTTGACCTGGACGCCAAGATTACCTCCGATATGCCGGCAGGCCGCCGTCAGGCGGACGCGCAGCGCAGGCGCTGGGAATTTGGGCGTCTTGAGGTGGCCCGGCATTATGTTCCGGCGCTTGTCCGTGCCATTGCGGCCAACCGTGATCTCCGGTATCTCGGGCCGCTCATGGAACTGATTGTGCCGCCGATGTCCGTCATTGCGCTGCTCGAGGCGGCCGGATTGGTGCTTTCACACTTTGCCAGCCCCTCGTGGACCGCCCTTTTCGCGGTCTTCGTTTCCATGACCGCCCTGCACGTCGTGCTGGGTCTTTACTTTTGCCGCATGCCCAAGCGTGTGTGGCTGGCGCTGGCGGCCGCGCCGCTGTTCCTGTTTTGGAAGGTGGGCGTCTACGCCGGGCTCCTCCTGAGCCGCGGCCAGAAAGGCTGGGTGCGCACGGAACGTGAAGGGGAGGGAGAGACGGACGAAGACGGCGACCCTCCCGCAGGGCAGGGCACCGGCGCCTGACGCCCACGCCCATGGCAACCTTTTCAAAACCGGCATGGCAGCATGCCCCTCTCTTGCGGTAAAGGACCCTTCCAGGAATGCTGGCTGCAACCGATGAAACAGTGAACGAGGCGGAAGCCGCTCCGGGCGGCGGTCTCCAGGCGCTTGCCCTGCGGGGAAGCCTGTGGACGCTCATGGGCCACGGGTCCGCGCAGGTCATACGCCTGGGCGGCAACATCATTGTGGCCCGACTCCTGTTTCCCGAGGCCTTCGGCATCATGGGGACCGTGTTCGCCGTGCTTATCGGCATCACAATGTTCTCTGACATCGGCCTTGGGCCGGGCATCATCCAGGACCGGCGCGGCACGGACCCGGTGTTTCTACGTACAGCCTGGAGCCTCCAGGTGCTGCGCGGCTTCTTCATCTGGGCCGTCACCTTCCCGCTGGCACTGGTGGTCTACTGGTCCGACGGCGAGTCGCTCTTTCTCTCGCTGATACCCATCGCGGGGCTCACCTGCGTTCTTTCCGGGTTCAACTCCGTCTCGCTCATCACGTGCAGGCGCCGCCTCAGTTTCGGCCGCGTGACCCTCCTGAACCTGGCCGCCAACGCCGCGGGCACGGCGGCCATGATTGGCTGCGCCTGGGTTTACCCCACGGTGTGGGCGCTGCTGGTCAATGCCTTTGTCTGCGCAATCATCATCCTCGCGGGGAGTTTCGTGTTTCTTCGGGAGATTCCCATGCGCTGGCAGTGGGACCGCGAGTCCGTGCAGGGCCTTGTCCAGTTTGGCAAGTGGATCTTTGTGGGGACGGCCCTGACCTTTCTGGTTTCGCGGCTGGACATTTTTGTTTTGGGCAGCGTCGCCGGCATGGCGGTGTTGGGCGTGTATTCAATGGCGAAAAATTTCGCCTTCGCCGCGCTGGACGCACTGGGCGTGCTGGCCTCGACCGTGCTGATGCCGGTCTATTCGCGCCTCGCCGAGCGGCCCCCCGGGGAGCAGCGCAGGCATACCCTGAAGATGCGGGCGCTGCTGCTGCTGCTGTTCCTGCCGCCCTTTTGGGCGCTGGCCGTCGGCGGTCCCCACCTGATCGCGTTCCTCTATGATGACCGCTACCAGGAGGCGGGTTGGATGATTCAGATACTTGCCGCCGGGGCGGTCGGTACGGCCGTTTCCGCCACGGTGGACCAGGTGCTGCTGGCCCAGGGCGATTCGTTCCGGTATATGCTCCAACTCGCGTCCAAACTCCTGCTGCAGCTTGCCGGCATGGCGCTGGGGTGGCGCATTGCGGGGCTTCACGGATTCATGACCGGGCTGGCGGTGGCCGACGTGCTGAATTATCCCATCCTGATGGGATTGGTGCGGAAGTACGGCGTGTGGCTGCCCCTTCTGGATGCGGTTGCATACGGCGTTTCGGCGGCGGTTATACTTACGGGCTGGTGGCTTGTGTAGACGGGCGCCCCGCTGATTTACAGGAGACGCGGCCATGGAAGGCCATATCAACAGTCTGGTGCCCCTGGCCTTCATGGGCTGGTTTCCGGCCACGTTCGCCTTCTTTGTGCTCCTCCCCGCGCGGCGCGCAGTCATCCTGTCGTTTGTCGCCGGATGGATGTTTCTGCCGAATTACGACTACAAGATATCGTCCCTTCCCAACATTGACAAGACGGCGGTCATATGCCTGGCCGTGCTGGCGGCAATGTTCTTCCTGGACACGCGGCGGCTGCTGCGGTTCCGCCCCCGGTGGATTGACCTGCCCATGCTGCTCCTGTGCTGCGGCCCGTTTGCCTCATCCCTCACCAACGGGCTCGGGCCGAAGGACGGCGTGTATGAGTCGGTTCATGAGATCCTGCTGTGGGGGCTTCCCTGGCTGATTGGCCGCATGTATTTTACGGACCTGGAATCGCTGCGCGACCTGGCGGTTGGCATATTCATCGGGGGCCTTGTCTACGCGCCCCTGTGCCTGCTGGAGATGCGCATCGGCCCCCAGCTCAACTTCCGGGTGTACGGTTTCAACCAGCATTCGTTTCTCCAGCACATCCGCTACGGCGGGTACCGCCCGATGGTGTTCATGCAGCACGGCCTCATGGTTGGCCTGTTCATGTCGGCGGCCACGCTGAGCGGCGCCTGGCTTTGGCGCAGCGGCAGCCTGAGGCAGATCTTCGGCATTCCGCTGCCCGTCTTTGTCATCCCCCTTTTCTGCACGACCATCCTCGTGAAGTCCGTGGGCGCCATAGGGCTCATGTTTGCCGGAATGGCCGTCCTTTACGGTGTGCGCTATCTGCGGTCCACCCTTCCGGTGGCGGCATTCGCCGCCGCGATTTTGGTCTATATCGCGGTGCGCATGACCGGCGTGATTCCCAGTTCGGTCCTTGTTGCCACGGCCAACGCCGCACTGGGCGCAGAGCGCGCCCAGTCCCTTGAAAGTCGCCTGATCAACGAGGACATGCTCACGACGCGGGCGCTGGAACAGCCCGTGTTCGGATGGGGCGGCTGGGGGCGCGCGCGGATTAAGGACGCATCCGGCAAGGATGTGACCATCACCGACAGCCTTTGGATCATCTATCTCGGCAACAAGGGGCTTGTCGGCCTCGCCGGGCTCTTTTTGGCGCTGCTTCTCCCCCCCCTGCTGCTGACCCGCCGCCTGCCGGCGCGCTACTGGACCCATCCCGACGCCGGAGCCTGCGCCGTGCTGGCGGTTGTGCTGATGCTCTGGGCGGCCGACAATCTGCTCAACGCGATGATCAATCCCGTCTACCTCCTCATTGCCGGAGGGCTCGGCGCTTTCGAAGAGATCGAAGCGGTCTGCGAGGACGCGGAGGACGAGGCGGACGGGGATGAGTGTCCGCCGACGCCCGCCGACTACCGCAGGGATGGGGCGACCTACCTTGCGTAGTGCCGGCAACTTGGCTCGGGACTAAAGCGGGGAGGCATTGTGTTTGCTCCGGAAACCTTCCATGCCGTAGTATCTGTTTCGGGAATTTCAGGTGTTAGGGTGTTGCCATTTTGAGAGACAAGCACAGCCAGAAGCGTTTGCCTCCCGTGTGTGATTCCCCAGGCGGATGTCCGGGGGCGGACTCTCCGGCACAGGGTGAGGGGCGCGCTGCAGTCGCCGGGGCCAGGACGACCGCGCGCCTTTGGCGCACCCATTTTTCGCCGAACAGCCTCGGAGACATGTCCGCATACACCGCGCACTGGGGACCGCGTTTCGATTTCATGCGCCCCTTCACGCGGAACCGCCAGCGATGGGCGGAACACCTGGCCCTGAAGGCGGTCTACTGGACCGGTGCTGCGGGCGTGTACAACCGCACGCTGAGCAGCAGCGGTGCCACCATCCAGATGTACCACAGCGTTTCCGATGCGGCCAATTCCCGCTGGATTGATCCCCGGTTCACCGTGCCGCCCGAAGACTTCAAGGCACAAATACGCTTCCTGAGCCGTCACAGAAACGTGGTCTCCCATTCGGCACTCGTCGGGATGCTTGAACGCGGCGAGAACCCCCCGGCGGGCACTGTGGTGGTGACTTTTGATGACGGCTACCTGGGCATGCTCGACGTGGCCGCGCCCATCCTGGAGAAATACGGCGTGCCCGCCATTGCCTTCATCCTGACGGGCTATATTGACCGGGGCCAGAATCAATGGGGCGACGACCTCTTCTCGCTGTTTGTCTCCCACCGCCGGACTTCCGTGAGGATTCCCGGCATTCACCCCTCCCGTGTGGACCTGAACGACGCGGAAACCAAGGCTCGGGCTTTTGCCGCACTGCAGAGCTGGTTCATATCCGCCCTGCCCGGTGCGCGGACGGAAATGCTGGCCTGCCTGACAGAGGAGTTCCGCCCGGAAGACACGCCGCCCCGCCTCACGATGAACTGGGACGAGGTGCGCAGACTGGTCCGGAACCACCCCAACATCGAGATTGGCCTCCACGGCGCCGAACACCTGGACATGACGGCCCATCCGGAGGCGGTGATACGGGATGAACTGGACCGGTGCCTGGCAGCCACACAGCGGGAGCTGGGTCTCCGTCCGGAGCATTTTGCCTTTCCCTACAACCGCTTCTCGACGGCGGCCCGGGCGATGGTGCGCGAATTCGGTTTCCGCTCCGCCGTGGCCTCCGGCGACGGGGTCCGCATCACCAAGTACTCGGACCACCTTGCCCTGCCCCGCATGGAAAGCTGCCGATCGCTCACCCTTCTCCGGCTGCGGACCGGCGGCGCAGGTTATGCGCGGCAACCTGAGGCGAAGCCGGCCGACGCTTCGCCGCCCCCGGCAATGCCGAGCCGACCCGAGGCGCCCGCGGCTAGAGACAATGCCGCGGACGGCGCGAAGGTGACGGCTGTCATCGTCTCCTACAACAGCGCCGACCAGATTGACACGGCGCTGAATTCGCTGCGCGCTGCGCACGATGCGGGATTCCTCGAATGCGTCGTGGTGGACAACGCGAGCAGCGACGGAACGGCCGCGTTTGTCTCGGCAAGGCATCCCTGGGTAACGCTCGTGGAGAGCGGCGCGAACCTCGGGTATGGGCGCGGGTGCAACCTTGCGCTGCAGCGCATCAAGACGCCCCACGTCCTGTTCATGAACGCCGACGCCACCATCGGGCCCGGAGCCATTCTGGTGCTGGTGCGGTTCCTTGAGGAAAACCCGCGCGCCGGCATGGCCGCGCCCGCGCTGGTTGAGACGGACGGGCACCTGCAGGTCACGCGCCCCCTGCCCACGCCGATGCGCATTCTGGCGGAGGCGGCGGGGGCCAACGGCGGACGGCCGGAGCAGCGGCCGATTCATCCCGGCGATCCGCCCTTTGAGGCGGAGTGGCTGTGCGGGGCGGTGCTGCTGGCCGACCGGACGCTGCTGGAAGAACTGGGCGGTTTCGATCCGCGCTTCTTCCTGTATTACGAGGAGACCGACCTGTGCCGCCGGGTGCGCGATCACGGGCGCGAGCTGTGGGCGGTCGGCGGCGCGGTGGCGCGCCATGCCGCCCATGACAGCGCCGCCAAAACAAACATGAAGATGTTTGAGGGATGCATCGCCGAGTATTACTTCCCAAGCCGCTACTACTACGTGGCAAAGCAGTACGGCTGGGCTGTCGCCGCGGCGACAGAAGCCGGTGAAATTGGGCTTCTTGCCGCGCGCTCCCTGGTCGCGCTGCTATTGGGCCGGTCAAGCAACCGCCTTGCGCAGCGGCTGCGCGCGCCCGTGTTCCGCGCGCCCAAGAAGATTCAGGCGCCGTCATGAGGGTCACGGTCATTCGGCCGTCTGAGCTGGACGCCGACCTTACCGGCCGCTGGAATGAGATCATTGCGGCGAACGCGGAATTCGCCAGCCCCTATTTCTGTCCCGAATACACGCGGGCGGTTGCCTCTGTCCGGGACGATGTGCATGTCGGCGTCATGCGCGACGGGGAGGATGTCATCGGCTTCTTCCCCTTCCAGCGCGGACGCGGCGGGATTGGCGTGCCCGTGGGCGGCCCCTTCACCGACATTCAGGGCGTGATCGCCGTCCCCGGCGCCGAGTGGTCGGCCGGCGACCTGATCCGCGGATGCGGGATGTCCGTGTGGCAGTTTGATCATGTGCTGGCATCGCAAAAACCGTTTCGCCCCTGGCAGCGGGTGCTCACCTGCTCGCCGATGATAGACCTGCCGGACGGTTTCGAGGGCTACGCGAACACACTTCGCGCGGCGGGCTCCAAACAGATGCAGCGGCTTGGCCAGAAGCAACGCGGATTCGAACGGGACGAGGGGCCGCTCCGGTTTGAGATGCAGATGCAGGACACCGGGGTTCTCGGCCAACTGCTGGAATGGAAGAGCCGCCAGTACCTGGACTCGGGCTTGGTGGACGCCTTTGACTTTCCGTGGACCCGGGCGCTGCTCGAAAACATCCTCGCCGTACAGTCGGAGAACTTTGGCGGCCTCCTCTCCGCATTGTACGCCGGCGACCGCCTTGCCGCCATCCACATGGGTATGCGCAGCCGCACGATTTGGCATTACTGGATCGCCGCGTACACGCACGATTTTGCGCGCTATTCTCCGGCGCTGCTGCTGCTGGTGGAAATGGCCCGGACCGCGGCGTCGCTGGGGCTCACGGCCATTGACATGGGCAAGGGTCCCGAGGAGTACAAGACCTGGTTTGCCACGAGCGCAGTGCTGATCACGGAGGGAAGCGTGGAACTGCCGTCACTGGCGCGCGCGCTGCGCACCGCCCGCCAGGGCACCGAGTACCTGGTGCGGCACAGTCCGCTCTTTCCCATTCTGCGCGCGCCCGGCCGCATGCTCAAGCGCTTTGAGGCAAACCGGCGGTTTCGCTGAACGACGGTGCGGGCGAATGCACCGGAGGTGTCCGCAAACCATGGAACAGGAACAGGCGGAATTCACGGACCGGGCGGCCTGCATCAACTGCGGGTCGTCACAGCTTGAACGGCTGTCCTCGGGGCTCTTCGGCGGGGAGCCGCTGCGCGGATTCATTGACAACGATCCCTGGGGCGTTTCACCGCTGCCGCATGTCAGCCAGCAGCGGTGGAACTTTGTCCGATGCGCCGCATGCGCGCAGGCGTTCCACCGCAGCATCCTTTCCCCCGCGTGGAACGAGAGGCGCCTTTCGGAATGGATAACGGAGGAGGCGATTCGCCAGTTTCTGGCGTCCCGCGAAACGCCGGCGTACCTGTTTGACCGGGGCAGGCATTATGTTGAGCACATCCTGCGGATTGAACACCTCACCCGTCCGTTGCGCGGCGACCAGGCTGTGCGCGTTCTGGATTTCGGCTGCGGTTGGGGCGACTTCCTGACGGCCTGTGAGGGATTCGGTTTCTTCTGCTGCGGCATTGACCGTTCGCCAGCGCGACGCCAGGGCGGGAGGGTCCACATTCTTCCGTCCCTGGACGACCTGAAGGACGTGCCGATTGCCGCCTCCGGATTTCATGCGATTACCCTGTTTGAGGTGCTGGAACATTTGGACGACCCGTTTGGCGTGCTGAAGGCGCTGCACGGTTGGCTGGTCCCCCGGGGGATTCTCGTGCTCGAAACGCCGGACTGCACCGGGGTCGTGGGTATCACGACGGAGAACGATTACCGGTTGATTAACCCGCTGGACCACATCAATGCATTTACGCCTTCCACGTTGAGCAGCATGGCGATCCGCGCCGGTTTTGAGCGCGTCGGATCCGGCATGGCCCATGTTGGCAGCGGTCCGGTGCGGGCCGCCGGAGCTGAAATCAAGCGGCTGCTCAAGCCCATTCTCGGGGCAACCACCCGGCAGTATTTCCGCAAAGTCCTGTGAATCGTCACCGGGGGTTGGGCGACGCACCGCATCACCGGAAAAGGCTGCCGGGCTGTACCGCAGGCGTCCCGCCTGCCTCGGTTCCTGCGCGCCGAATGCGCCGGAACATGGCGTGGGACAAGGCAGGCGGGCCGCCTGCGGTACGGCATACGGAATTCGGAGCGGCAGGCTGACTCACTGCACTAGAGACGGGGCGTTTGCTTGTACTCAATCAGCCCCCTCCTCCGGCCGGTCAGGGCGTTGGCGTGGTATGACAGCACCCCCCGCGCCTGGGGGAACTTGCCAAGTGTGCAGAAGCCGGCGTAGACCGCGCTATCGGCAGGGGAGAAGCCCCGTCTGCGCATGTACCGGAAGATGCGCGCCGCCAGTGCGGGATAGGCGGCAAGCAGGAGAAGGCTCCACCATCCCGCCAGCACCGCCGCGAACACCGCGGCCGCAGGCAGCACGATCCCCCAGAACACCACGCTGCGCGTCTCGTGCGCCCAGAGCGGGCGGGGCGATTCCCGGTGCCTCCCACTGCATTCGGCGTAGGCGTGCCCGGTGCGGACATTGCGTTTCCACCACTGTCCAAAGCGGGTGATGTCGGCGTCGTGCATCCCCATGTCGGCGTCAATGCGCAGGATCTTCCAGCCCTTCTTTCTGAACCTGAAACAGAGTTCCGGTTCTTCGCCCGCGATCAGCGTCTCGTTGAATCCGCCGCTCTCGCGCAGCGCCTCCACGCGCATCATCGCGATCCCGCCGCAGCTCTCCGTCTCGCCGAGCGGCGTGTTCCATTCCATGTCACACAGCCGTCCGTACACGGACTTGCGGGGGTAGCGCTCGCGCAGCCGTCCAAAGACGGCGGCAACGGCGGGATGCTGTTCGAGCGCGCGGCGTCCGTGCGCAAACCAGTCCGCGAACAGTTCGCAGTCGCCGTCCACAAACTGCACCGTTTCCGCGGCGGGGCACTTTTCCAGCAGCCGCTGCAGCCCGGCGTTGCGCCCGCGCGCCGCGGTGAAGGGTGCGGATTCGTCGAGTTCCACGGTTTCGACGCCCATGCCGCGCGCCATGCCGGGGCTGCCGTCGCGGGAACCCGAGTCCGCATAGACCACGAGTCCTGCGCAGGGTTTTACCGATTTCAGGCAGACGGCAAGCCGCGTCCCCTCATTGCGGCCAATCACCACGCAGCCGTCCACCGGCGCGATGCGCCCCGCCCCGTCCTCTACTTGTTCATTCGGCCCCTCGTGCCGCACGGAAGGGTCTGAAACGGGATTCTTTTCGGAGGATGCGGTGTCCTTCTCCGATGAACGCGACAGGTACTGCCGCGCCAGCAGCACGAAGAAGTACATGTCATCCACCAGATAGCGCCGCCACAGGCGGCGGGGCTCGGTGCAGAGCCGCCAGAGCCATTCCAGCCCGGTCCGCTGCATGATGATCGGCGCGCGGCGTTTGCAGCCGGCGATGAAGTCGAACGAGGCTCCCACGCCAATCGTCAGGGGGACACGGCTTTCCTCGAAATGCCGCCGCATCCAGATTTCCTGCTTCGGCGAACCCAGCGCCACGAAGCAGATGTCCGGCCTGGTCTCATGCAGCTTCGCGATGATCCGGGCGTTTTCCTCCGGGTTCTTCTCGAAGCCCATGGGCGGGCTGTGCATTCCCGCGATTCGCAGGCCGGGGTAGAGTGACTTGAGCCGTTCGGCCGCCTGTCCGGGAACCCCCTCGGCGGCGCCGAGGAGAAAGATCGAACGCCCCTTTTCGGCGCACAGCCTGGCAATAGCGTAAACGAGGTCGGTGCCGTTGAGCCGTTCCACCAGCGGGGTGCCCAGGAGCCTGCCGCCCCAGAGCAGCGGCACGCCGTCGGGCACACAAAGGAATGCACCCTCATAGGCCTGCCGGAACTCGGGATTCTTTGCGCACAGGCAGACATGGTCCACGTTGGGCGTGACGATATAGCCGGGCGTGCGCCGCCCGACCCATGCCTCGACCCGGGCGAGCATCTCCCCCAGACCAAGGCGGTCAACCTTGACGCCGCAGATGTTGACGCGTTCCGTGCCGACTGCCGGCTGATTTTCGGCCAACGGGCTCATTGTCCCCGCGGCGCGCCCATCCTGGCCGGCTCAAGAGATGCCGTTGACGGAATCATCTCACTCGCCTCCCTGGATGTAACGGACTTCCGTGTAGGGTATGCCGTTGACGGTCTTCTTTGTTTCGGTTCCGCCGGGTGCGCCGCCTGCGGGTTTTGCAGTGCCTGCGCCCGCCGAGGTGATGTTGGCGGTTTTGGGTATGCCGACCCCGCCGACGGCGGGCCCGGCCGATAGTTTTCCCGCGGCGGCGGGCAAGGAAACCGGCTGCGCGGACAGGACGGGTATGGCGGGTTTTTGCCCGCGCTGCTCTCCGGAAAGCGGGTCCACGTAGACCGACACATTGGGCAGATGGGGCTCGGAGGACCGGGCTCGGTTGAGCACGACGCCGATCATGCGCGCGCCCGTGCCCCGCAGTTCATCGGAGGCCTGGCGCACCATCGCCTGCGTGGAGACACCCGCGCCCGCCACGAGCACGACGCCGTCCACCATCATGGCGAGGATGCGCGCGTCGGCCACGGCGAGAAACGGCGGCGTGTCAATGATGACATGATCATACCCGCGCATGGCGTGATCGAGCAGATCCCCCATTTCACGGGAGGCCACCTTTGCGGCCAGTTTCTCCGGTTCCTGTCCAGCGCCGAGCAGGAACAGGCCGTTGTACGGGGTGGCGCGCGCGGTTGCGTCCAGTTTCTGCTGCCTGAAGAGTATGTCCGTCAGGCCGCGGGCGGGCTCCATGCCGAGCGCGCGCTCCAGACTTCCCCGGGACGACACCTCCATCAGCAGGACGCGCCGGTCCGCCTGCGCAAGGGCTATGGCCAGGTTGCACGCGACGGTCGTCTTTCCGTCGCCCCAGGTCGGGCTGGTGATCAGGCAGGAGTTGACCGCGGGCGAGGAGTCGCCCCGGGCACGGGGCATGGCGAGCCGCGAGAGTATCTTCCTGAATTCGTTGCCGGCTGCCGTGTCGGTCCTGTCGGCGGCCACGGTGATCATGCCGTACCGTTCCGTGGCGCCCTTGGCCATGTGGGGAATCAACGCCTGCAAGAGGCTGTCCGTCGCGGCGGTCAAATCCTCCTCGGAGCGGATTTGCTGGTCGGTGAGTTCGCGCAGGAACCCCGCGCCAACACCGGCCGCCCCGCACGCCATGAACAGTATCAGCAGCATCTGCATGCGCTTTCCCTGGCTGGGGTACGCGGGGACGCTGGGCGGCGAGGCCAGTTTCACCCGTGCGGGGGCGTTGCTCTCCACCGAAATGGAGCTGATCTCGTCGCGCACGGCGCGCAGCAGCGTGCGCGTTTCCTCGGCGTGGATCTTGAGTTCGTCTATGGCGGCAAGCGTCTTGGTCGCGTCCATGGAGCGTTTGCGCTCCTCCTCGATCAGGCCCTCAAACCCGGCATTCCGCGACTGTGCGTCCTCCACTTCGGACTTTGCCGCGGCCAGGTCCTTCTCAAGAAGGGCCTTCGCCGAGGCAATCACCTCTCCGCGCACGCTCTGTTCGGTCTGCGCGACCTTTGCCCTGAGCGCGTTGTTCTTGCTCCTCTCGACTTCGAGCTGGGGCGACTTTTCGCCGTAGCGCTCCGCGATCCCGGCAAACTCCGTGTCCGCCTTGATGAATTCCTGCCGGGCCGCAATGACCCGGGGGTCAACCGACACCTTGTCCTCAACGCCCAGGTCGAACATCGGTTTGCCGGGCGCCGCCTTGTGTTTGGCCAGCAGCCCCTCCGCCTGGGCTATCTGTTCGGTGAGCAGTTTGACTTTGCTTCCCGACCGGGAAGCCTCCTCCTCGGCGCGGGCGTGGGGATCCTGGTAGGCCGAGGTTTTTGGGCTCCCGTCCTTGGCGGTGCCGGCGGCGGGCACATCCACGGTCTGCTGGAGTTCGCTGATGTGCTTGAGCTGGCCGTCCAGCTCCGCCTGGCGGTCGTCCCGCTCCTTCATCAGCACGCGGAGCCGCTCGCCTCCGGTGTCGGCCTCTTCGGTGAGGGCGTATTTCATGTAGGCGGCGAGCACCTTGTCCACGAGGAGTTTGGCCGCGTCACGGTCGGGTAGCGCGCAGGAAATGGTTACCAGCTCGCTGTTGGACTGGACTTCGGCCCTGACCACCTGCCTGAGAAACTCAATGGGCGCCTCCATGTCCGCTATCGCGGGGATGCGGCGCACGTCGGGGTCCGCAAGCACCTGGGCAAACACGGGATTGCCGGTCATCAACGACACCTGGGTGTTGAGAAACTTCTCGTAGGGCACGGCATTCTGATCGTTGTCGCGGCCCAAGACGCGCGGCGTGGACGCCAGGAAGCGCACGTCGGCGGTGGCCTTGTAGGTTGGCGGGAAGAGTTTCCACACGGCGGCGGCGCCGGGAACGGCCAGTGCCGCAAAGACGCCCACGATGAGCGGCAGCCGCAGCCGGAGCATGCGCTGGAGCCTGACGGGTCCGGCTTCTTCCATGGAAACGGAAGCTTTGCTTCTCAAACGGGAGTTCATTGCAGGTCCTTCCCGGGCACCGTCGCGCTACTGCAGAGTCTTGGCCGCGTCGCTCGTGGGCACGGCGATTCCGGTGGAGGTGCCGCTTTTTGGATGCAGCAGCACGTCATAGAGCTGATTCTTGTAGAAGGCGTCAAAGCCCTGCGTGTAAAGGCCGAGCAGCGGCGACACCGTGTCGGCAAGCTGGGTGAAGCGCATCAGGTTGTCGCGGAGGCGCACCAGTTTTCCGCGCGGCACATAGAGGATGTCGCCGGCCTGCAGTTTCGGGCTCCGGCCGGTGTCAAGGCATTTGCGCAGGTCTATGAGCATGGCCTCGGTGTTTTCCGCGTCCACCTGGCGGAGCA
>CALDSM010000497.1 GCA_937923585.1 uncultured bacterium | reverse complement strand
CGCGCCCATCGGCAAGGGCGGCATGGGAACGGTGTACAAGGCGATTGACCCGGTGCGCGACCAGACAATCGCCATCAAGGTGCTTCTGGAGGAATACGACCTGGACAAGCGCCGGCGCAGGCGCGACTACCTTGGCCGTGAAGTCCTTATTGCGGCGGGACTGAACCACCCGACGATCGTAAAAATGCACAAGGAAATTGTGGTGCAGGAGGACGCAAAGGGGAATCTGCGGCGCTGTCTGCTGATGGAGTACATTGACGGCTTCAACCTGAAGCACTTCATTGACAACCGCCAGATGAGCCTCAAGGAGATGATTGCGATTTCCATTCAGCTTTGCGAGGGCCTGGATTTTCTGCACCAGAACGGTGTGGTACACCGCGACGTCAAGCCCGCCAATTTCCTGTTCTCCAAGGACGGCAAGCAGGTCAAGATTGTGGACTTCGGCCTGTCCAAATCCAAGTCAAGCTGGCGCACGCGCTGGATGAAGGAAAGCGGCGGCACGCGCCTGTACATGTCGCCGGAGCAGATCAAGAAGAAGAGTCTCGATCCGCGGTCGGACATCTTTTCGTTCGGCATCACGATGTTTGAACTGTTCACGGGGCGCCATCCGTGCGCGGGGGTGACCGCCAAGGAAGCCACGAAACGGATCATCAGCCCGCGCTACGAGTGGCCTTTGCCGTCCTCCATCAACCGCGAACTGCCCGACCGGCTTGACAAGGTGATACTCAAGGCGCTCCGGCGGGATCTTGACACCCGCTACCAGTCCTGCACGGAACTGATACTCGATCTTCGCCGCGTGGGCGAGTCGCAATCGCGGATCTGATTCATGCCCAAGCGCTATTTTGCCAAACCGAAGAAGAGCGGGGCTCGTTCTGGAATTGCGGCACTCCTGCTGATCACGGTCCTCCTGGTTGCGGGGGGTGCGGCATATCTGTTTTGGAACGGCCGTCCCGTCCTGCTGGGCCGCAGCGGCGCGGATCTTGACGCAGCCCGGCAGGCCCTGGATGCGGCGCAGGGGCTCATCGCCCAGAACAATTTCGCGGCGGCGGCTGAGGCGCTGAAACCCGTGCTCAAACTGGGGGATCCCGCGCTGACGCCGCGGGCAATCATGCTGCAGGCGGACGCGGACGCGGGCGCGGGCAATGCCGACGCGGCGCTCAGGGGCCTGGAACAGGGGATGAACGACTACCGGTCCTCTCCCGAGTACCCGGCGCTCACGACACGGTATGCGCGGCAGTTGGAGAAGGCGGGACACAGGGAAGAGGCGCGCAACCTCTACCAGAGCCTTCGCGAAAACGCCCCCGCCGCGTTTCGCGCCGCGGGCATCACCGGGCTCGGACGGCTGAAAGAGGCCGAGGGTGGTCTTGTCGCGGCCCGCGATCTCTACCGGGAGGGGATAGAGGCGGCGCCATGGGGCGGCCCGGAATGGAACGAAGCCGCCGACCCGCTGGGCAGGCTCAACGTTGCGCTGATCTTCTCCCCGAACGCCACGCCGGAAAGCCGGTACTATGCCATTGAGAAGGGCGACAGCATCACCAGCATCGGCATCAAACTGAACACCACGCAGGGCCTGCTGCTGCGCGCCAACAACATGACCGATTCAACGCGCCTGACACTGGGCGCGCGGCTCAAGTACACCCCGAAGGACTTCAGCATTGTCATAGAACGCAGCACCTGCCAGCTCTTCGTGTTTGACAACCGGGGGCTGTTCAAACGCTATCATTGCGGCCTCGGCATGCCCGGCCACGAAACAGCACTCGGCAAGTTCACCATCGGCAACAAGCAGAAAGACCCGACTTGGTTCAAGCCCGGTGCCGGCCCTGTAACATCGGGCGATCCTGAAAATGAGCTGGGCACGCGCTGGATGCCCCTTGTTCCCGCGGAACCCAATCTGCCCACCGACCTGGGAATTCACGGTACAACCCATCCGGAAACCATAGGCCAGTACAGTTCACACGGGTGCGCGCGGCTGACCAACGACGAGGTGGAGGAATTGTACGACCTCGTGGTGCGCTCCACCCCCGTGATTATTGTGGACAAATACACGCCGGGCGACGCCACCGCCGCTGCCCCCTCCGGAGACGATGCGGCGGGAACACCCGGCGAGACGGCGGCAACGGCCGAGCCCCCGGCCAAGCAGACTTGACGAGGGAGCACGGGACAGTCCGCGACGCGCGCTGTTCAGGACGGTTATTGACGGGGC
>CALDSM010000496.1 GCA_937923585.1 uncultured bacterium | reverse complement strand
GACATCCGGTTCGCCTAAGGCGTGCGCCGTGTGATCGTCGGGATGCACCTGCACGGACAGCATGTCGCCCGCATCAATCAATTTGAGCAGCAGCGGGAACCGGCCGCAGGGCGTGGGTTTGACGTGCGTGCCCAGCAGGTATTCCGGACACTCGACCATGAGTTCGCGCAGGGTTTTGCCCGCCCAAGGACCGGCGTCCACCACGCTGCGGCACTGCTCATGGTCGGCCACGAGCCATGCTTCGCCGATGACTTTGCCGGGCGGCACCGGACGGCCCAGGCTGTCCGCCAGCCGCTTCCCGCCCCAGATGCGCTCGAAGTAGGTTTCTGCAAAGGTGAGGAGTTGAGGCCGTTCGCTGTCCATTTCAGCGTTCCCCTTCCGGTTCATTCGCGGTCACGGGAGCGTACCGCAGCACACCGTTCTTCGTTGAGGAGACCGCAAGACCCTGTGACTCCAGCAGTTCCAATTGACCGACGGTCGCCGACATGCAGAAGAACAGAAGGTCCGAGCCCATTCGGGGATAGAGATGCAGTGCCGCCTCATAAGGCGTGACGCTGTTATCCCCCTTTGAAGGGGGTAAGGGGGCTGTTTTTGAAGGAGGCAGGCCCGCGGTGCCGGGGGATGGCGTTTCGAGGTCCCCCTTTGAAGGGGGCAGGTCCGCAGGACCGGGGGATGTATCTTCCAGTGATTGCGGCGGGGGGCACCTCAGCCACGCCAGCAGGCGCTGGCTCCGCTTCTCGTGCGTTGAAAGAATGCGGTCCACCACGGGACGGTGGTCGTCAAAGGGCTTGCCGTGGCCCGGGAAACACCAGCCCAACTCCAGTGCGCGAGTGCGGCGCAGCGACGCCTCGAACTCCACCAAGCTCCTGGCACGGGGCTGGCCGACAGGCGGCCGCCGCAGGATGGGGTTCGGGGTGACATGCTCCAGGATATGGTCGCCCGTGATGCTGAACCCCAGTTCTTCATGGACAAACAGGGTGTCCGTGGGGGAATGGCCCGGCACATGCACCACGCGGAAACCGTCCACCATTTCACCGTCCGCAAGGGCACGGTCCAACCGATCCACGCGGTGGACGAAGGGCTTCATGAGCGGGCGGCGGGCCACAATCTGCTCCACAAGGTCTTCGGGCACGCCAAACCCCAGCAGCAGCCCGCGCATCCAGGCGGTGTGCGCCTCGTCGTAGGTGTAGGTCAATGCGGCCGCGGCGGCGACTTCGGGGTGGCCGCAGAGTTCCGCGCCGGTTTCGGCCGCCAGCCGCCCGGCCAGCCCGGTGTGGTCAAAGTGGTGGTGGGTGAGGATAATGCGCCCGATATCCCTGACGGTGCGGCCCCGTTCCGCCAGGGCGCGTTCCAGCCGGTCCCAGGCATCGTCCGTGGGCAGGGCCGCGTCGAACAGCGTCAGCGTCTCCCCGCCGTCGTACAGATACATGTACACGTCGTTTGACTGGAACGGCATGGGGACGGATATGGGCTGCAGGTGGAACGTTTCGGTCGGGGCGTCCATATTGGCGTTACCGAATCACCATCATTGAGGGTTCCGGACTCAGCGCCGCCACGTACCAGTTGATCAGTTCGGGTCCGAAGAACAGGTAGATGAGCCCGGCCACGGCGAGGTAGGGGCCGAAGGGGAGATAGTGCCCCTCCAGCGTGATCTCCTCGTCCGGGTCTTTCGGTTCCTTCTTGGAGGCGTCGTCGGGTTCGGGCGTCGCCCCGCCGCGGTTCCGGTAATAGAGCAGCACGGAACTGCCGACGACGCTGCCGATGATGGACGCCATCATGAGCGTGCCCAGCGCGCCTTTCCAGCCCAGAAAGGCCCCGAGCATGCCCAGCAGTTTCACGTCGCCCATGCCCATGCCCGGCTTCTTCAGCAGCAGCACGGTGACCCGGTCCAGCGCGAAGAGGATGCCGCCGCCGATGAGCGCACCCAGGAGCGCGTCAAACACGCTCTGCACCCGCAGGCCTGTGGCCTCGCCCCAGAACATGCCCGCCAGTGAAAGCGCGATGCCGGCGGGCAGGCCCGGCAGCGTAATCTGGTCCGGGATGGTCCAGTCCGCGAGATCCTGAAAAGTGATGATGACCATGGCCGCGCACAGCGCCATGTACACGGGCGTGGCGGGGCAGTAGCCGAAGCGCCAATAGGCCGCCAGGAACAGCAGCCCGGTGATGAGTTCCACCGTGGGATAGATCACGCTGATGGGCTGGTCGCAGTTGCGGCACTTTGCCCGAAGCAGCACCCAACTGATGAGCGGGATGTTGTCGTACCATGGGATCTCGTTCATGCACTTGGGGCAGCGCGAGCGCGGCTTGACGATAGAAAGCCCGGCGGGCCAGCGGCTGATGCACACGTTGGCGAAACTGCCCACGGCCGTTCCCATAACGAACGACATGATCATGAAAAAGCCGTGCAGCGACTGCAAATCTTTCGGTAGCGGTGTCATGACTGTTTCCCACGATGCGGTTGTAGCCGCGCAAGTATACCCGCCCCCGCGCCGTGCCGCAAAGTGCGGGGCGGGAACTTGTTGACGGCGACCGCGGCACTCGCGATGCTTTTCTTATCCGTGCGCCTAAATGAGAATAGTGTTTGACGTGGAAGGGGTTTAGTCGTACAATAGATTTGTCATCAGGAGGAGCACTTGCGCAGAACCGGCGGGTCAAGTGTGGGGTTTCTCCGCAATGGAGGGTTGTGGCCATGCGTCAACACCGTGTGACTGGGATGTGGGCGGGGGTGTTTGTGTTCCTCGGGGGACTCATCCTGACGGGCGGCCCGGTCTGGTGCGCGGTTGCGCAGGATTGCAGCCAAACGGTGACCTGGACGTGGATGAAGGGGGCTTCGACCGTCAACCAGGCGGGGACCTACGGCACGCTGGGCACGCCCGCAGCCGGCAACACGCCCGGCGCACACAGAGATCCGACCGCTTGGACCGATTCTCTGGGTAAGTTCTGGTTCTTTGGCGGCCGAGGCTACCCCGGTTCGGGAAGTTCAGGTCCGACCAATGATCTGTGGAAATACGACCCGGACACCGGCCACTGGACCTGGATGAAGGGCGCCTCCACCATCAACCAGTTGGGCACCTACGGCACACTGGGAGCGCCTGCGGCGGCCAACACGCCCGGGGCGCGGCTCAGCCGGATTTCGTGGAGGGACGTCTCGGGCAAGTTCTGGCTTTTGGGCGGCGAGGGCTATGGCGCCTCGGGAACTTCGGGCTACCTCAATGACCTGTGGAAATACGACCCGGTCACCGGCAACTGGACTTGGATGAAGGGCGGTTCCGCCACTAACCCGGTGGGAAGTTACGGCACAAAAGGGACGCCGGCGGCGTCCAACGTTCCCGGCGGACGCCGGGGCGGGCCCACGTGGACGGACTCCTCGGGCAATCTGTGGGTTTTCGGCGGCTACGGCTATGCCGCTTCGGCGAGCGACAGTTGTCTGAATGACTTGTGGAAATACGACCCGGCCGCGGGCAACTGGACCTGGATGAAGGGTGCTTCGACCGGCAACCCGACCGGCACCTACGGCACCCGTGGAACACCGGCATCCGGCAACACTCCCGGCGGACGCGTGAACGCGGTGTCGTGGACGGACGCTTCGGGCAAGTTCTGGCTGTTCGGCGGCCAGGGCTATGGCAGTACGTCAACCCTCGGCTATCTGAATGACTTGTGGCGGTACGACCCCACCACGGGCAATTGGACCTGGATGAAGGGCGCCTCGACGGTCAACCCGTCGGGCACCTACGGCACACTGGAAACCCCTGCGGCGGCCAACACGCCCGGCGGGCGCTCAAATTCGGCTTCTTGGACGGACGCCTCGGGCAGGCTCTGTCTTTTCGGGGGCAACAGCTACGATGCCTCGGGGAGTCTCGGCTACATCAATGACCTTTGGAAATACGACCCGGCCACCGGCAACTGGACATGGATGAAGGGGTCCTCCGTCAGCATGCCGCCGGGCGTCTACGGCACGCCCGGCACGCCGGACCCGGCCAACACGCCCGGCGGGCGCGGCGTTATGGGCTTTTGGCTGGACGGATCAGGCGCGCCGTGGGTTTTCGGCGGTACCGGTTACGACAGCGCCGGAACTTCAGGCTATCTCAACGACCTGTGGCGTCTCAATTGGGTCACGGACACCACCCCGCCGGTGATTTCGCTGCTGGGCGACAATCCGGCCACGGTGGAATGCCGCGCATCCTACACGGATGCGGGTGCTACGGCCGGCGACAACTGCGCGGGCGACCGGACGGCCAACATCGTGGTCACCAACCCGGTGAATGTGAACGCACCCGGCGCCTACACGGTGCGCTACAACGTGAACGACGGAAACGGCAACAACGCCGCGGAAGTGACGCGTATCGTCAACGTGGTGGACACCACGGCGCCGGTCATCACGCTGGTTGGCGTGGATCCGGTCCTCGTGGGGCTCGGGTCCCCCTACACGGACGCGGGTGCCGCGGCAACGGATACATGCGCAGGTGACCGGACGGCCGGCATCACCGTCATTAATCCGGTGGACGTGAACACGTCCGGCGCCTACACGGTGCGCTACAACGTCAGCGACGGCAACGGCAACAGCGCGGCCGAGGCCACACGCATCGTCAACGTTGCGGACACCACGCCGCCGGTCATCACGCTGCTGGGCGCCAATCCAGTTGCCGTGGAGTGCCGCACGGCCTACGTGGATGCGGGCGCCACGGCCCTGGATGGCGGCGGGACAAACCTGACGGGCAGCATCATCATCGTCACGAACCCGGTCAACGTGGATCTGCCCGGCACCTACACCGTGCGCTACAACGTCAGCGACGGCATTGGCCTCGGCGCCGTCGAGGTCACGCGCACGGTGAACGTGGTGGACACCACGGTGCCGATGATCAGTCTCACCGGTTCGCCCGAGGCCACGGTGCCGTGCGGCGCTGCCTACACGGATGCGGGTGCGACGGCGACAGACGCCTGTGGGGGCGACCTGACGCCGGGCATCGCGGTCGCCAACCCGGTGGACATACACACACCGGGCACGTACACCGTGCGCTACAACGTCAAGGACCCGGCGAACAACAGCGCCGCCGAGGTGACACGGACGGTGGTGGTGGGGGCGGACACCACACCGCCGGTTATCACACTCAATGGTGTTGCCGCGGTCACGGTGGAATGCGGCGCTGCCTACACGGACGCGGGTGCGACGGCGACGGATGCCTGCGTCGGCAGCCGGACGGCGAACATCGCGGTCACCAACCCGGTGAACACCGCCGTGCTCGGTGCCGTCTATACCGTCACCTATAACGTCAGCGATGGAAACGGCAACAGCGCCGCCGAGGTCACGCGCACGGTTCAGGTGAGTGACACGACCCCGCCGGTCATTACGCTGTTGGGTTCCAACCCGGTCACGGTCGAATATGGCGGCCTTTACGCGGATGCGGGCGCAACGGCGAGCGACAACTGCGCGGGCGACCGAACGGGCGCAATCGTCATCAACAATCCTGTGAACACTTCGGTGCCGGGCACCTATACGGTGACCTACAACGTTAATGACGGAAACGGCAACACCGCGGCGCAGGTGACGCGGACGGTGGTGGTAATCGATCAGTGTGCGGCGACGGATATGTGGACATGGATGAAGGGCGCATCGACGACCAATCAGACCGGGACCTATGGCATGCAGGGCGTTCCCGCGGCCGGCAACATACCCGGCTCCAGAAACGGCCCTGTTTCCTGGACGGACGCGTCAGGAAAGTTGTGGCTCTTTGGCGGCTATCTCGGCTCCAACATGATTAACGATCTATGGAAATATGACCCGGACACAGGTTATTGGGCCTGGATGAAGGGAGCAAGTTCGACCGGTCAATTGGGGTCATACGGCACGCGCGGGACACCCGCCGCCGGCAACGTGCCTGGAGCACGCCGCTACGCCACTTCGTGGGCAGACCCGTCGGGCATACTCTGGCTTTTTGGAGGCGATGGTTACGCCGCTTCGGGCAGTTCAGGCTGCCTCAACGATTTGTGGAGGTACGATCCTTCCACCAGCAACTGGACCTGGATGAAGGGGTCCTCGTCGACCGGCCAAGCCGGAACCTACGGTACGCTCGGAACGCCTGCGTCGTCGAACACGCCCTGTGCGCGCTACGCTGCGGTGCAATGGACTGACACCTCGGGCAAGTTCTGGCTCTTTGGCGGCCGCGACGGGTGGGGCTACTTCAACGACCTGTGGAAGTATGACCCCTCCACCGGTAACTGGACCTGGATGAAGGGCTCCTCCTCAACGGGGCAGGCGGGGACCTACGGTACTTTACAAACACCGGGGACCGCCAATACGCCCGGTGCGCGCTGTATGGCCGGCTCGTGGACCGATGCGTCGGGCAAACTTTGGCTCTTCGGTGGCTCCACCGGGTCCTACTTCAACGACCTATGGAACTATGATCCGGGCACCAACAGGTGGACTTGGATGTCGGGCGCCTCCACCACTAATCAATTGGGCAGCTACGGCACGATGGGAACAGCCTCGGCTTCCAACATCCCCGGCGCGCGTTGCAACGCTGTTTCTTGGAATGACAGTTTCGGCAATCTTTGGCTGTTTGGGGGCGTTAATTCAGGCGCCGCCACCGGCTATCTCAATGATTTATGGATGTACGAACCTGTCGCCGGCAATTGGACTTGGATGCGCGGTTCCTCGACGACCAGTCAGGCTGGCGTCTACGGCACCCAGGGGTTGCCTTCATTGGCAAACACGCCCGGCGCACGGTCCGGCGCGGTTTCCTGGATCGATGCTTCGGGCGTTCAGTGGCTTTTCGGCGGCTTGGGCTACGCCGCGTCGGGAATGGGTTACCTCAATGACCTGTGGCGGTACAGCCTGAGCGATGCGAACGCCTATATCCCGCCCATAATCACGCTGTTGGGCGCGTCGCCCGTGACGGTGGAATGCGCCGCCTACACGGACGCGGGCGCGACCGCGGTGGACGGTTGTGGGAATGATGTGACGGCCAGAATAGCCGTTTCCAATCCCGTGAATGTAAACGTGCCCGGCAGCTATACCGTCCGTTACAACGTAAAGGACGGCAACGGCCATAGTGCCGCCGAACTTGCGCGCATTGTCAACGTGGTGGACACGACACCACCGGTGATTACGCTGCTGGGTTCCAATCCGGCGTCTGCTTTGCTTGGCAGCTTATACACCGATGTGGGCGCAACGGTCAGCGACACCTGCGCGGGCGACCGGACCAGCGCAATTATAGTTAACAACCCCGTAAACACTTCTGTCTTGGGCACGTATACGGTTACCTACGATGCGAACGATGGAAATGGGAATACGGCGGCGCAGGTGACGCGGACGGTGGTGGTGGCGGCTCCGTCTTCGTGCGGAGAACTAAACTGGACGTGGATGAACGGCGCATCGACGACCTACCAGAGCGGCACTTATGGCGTGATGGGCGTATCGGCGGCGGCCAACAAGCCCGGCGGGCGGTACTACTCATCTTCGTGGACCGACCCGTCAAAAAAACTGTGGTTCT
Organism: uncultured bacterium; assembly: GCA_937923585.1. Classification (GTDB taxonomy): domain Bacteria; phylum Hydrogenedentota; class Hydrogenedentia; order Hydrogenedentales; family CAITNO01; genus CAITNO01. The sequence goes on along the minus strand of CALDSM010000496.1, from coordinate 1,765 downwards.
TTGGCGGCGACGACGGATCGTACCGAAACGACCTGTGGAAATATGATCCAGCCACGGGCTACTGGGCCTGGATGAAGGGGTCTTCAGCAGGCGGCCAGGCGGGGGTTTATGGCACGCTCGGAACGCCGGCAGCCGCCAATACACCGGGCGCACGGTACCAGGCAGTTTCTTGGACCGATACTTCCGGCAATTTATGGTTGTTTGGCGGCGGCACATCTTCAATCTCTTTCAGCGATTTGTGGAAATATAACCCGATCTCCGGTTATTGGGCCTGGATGAAGGGGTCATCAGCGCCCGGTCAGATGACAGTGTACGGCACGGTCGGCACCCCCGCAGCAGCCAATACGCCAGGCGCGCGCTGCGGGGCAGTCTCATGGACCGATGCCGCCGGCAAGTTCTGGCTCTTTGGCGGACTCGGCTTTGCGGTTTCAGGCTCTGGCGGCTTTCTCAATGATCTTTGGAATTACGACCCGGCCACCGGCAACTGGACCTGGATGAAGGGTGCTTCGACGGTTAACCAGCAGGGAATCCGCGGTACACTCGGAACGCCCGCGGCGGGCAACACGCCCGGCGGTCGCGGATTTGCCGTTTCATGCACGGACAGTTCCGGAAAATTGTGGCTATTTGGCGGACAGGGTTACGACAGTTCGGGGGCTTACGGCAGGCTCAATGACTTGTGGAAATACGACCTGGTCAGCGGCAACTGGACCTGGATGAAGGGCGCCTCCACCGCCAATCAAGCCGGAAACTATGGCACACTCGGAACTTTTGCGCCTGGCAACACGCCCGGCGCACGCGTGAATGCGGTTTTGTGGAGTGATATCTCGGGCAAGTTGTGGCTTTTTGGGGGTTACGACGGATCGTCCCGATACAACGATCTGTGGGAATACGATCCCGTCAGCGGGAACTGGGCCTGGATGAAGGGAGGGTCTACAACCGATCAAATGGGTACCTACGGCACGATAGGGACACCCGCATTGGCCAACACGCCCGGTGCGCGGAGCTACGCGATCTCCTGGAGCGACTTGTCCGGCGGACTATGGCTCTGGGGCGGCCACGGTTATGCCGCCTCCGGGAGTAACGGTTCTCTTAACGATCTGTGGCGTTTGACCAGCATTGCGGCGAACGAAGCCACACCGCCGGTGATCACGCTGCTGGGCGTAACGCCGGTGACAGCGGAATGCCACACGAGCTATACGGACGTGGGTGCGATGGCGACGGACAATTGCGCCGGTGACAGGACGGCCAACATCGTGGTCACCAACCCTGTAGACGCAAACACGCCCGGCGCCTATACCGTGCGCTACAACGTGAATGACGGGAACGGCAACAGCGCGGCGGAAGTCATGCGTATCGTCAACGTGGTGGACACCACCCCGCCGGTCATCACGCTGCAGGGAGCCAACCCGCTCACCGTGGCGCGCGGGACAGCGTACACCGGCGCGGACGCAACGGCGAGCGACACCTGCGCGGGCAGTCGGACCGCAAGTATCGTCGTCACCAACCCCGTTGACACCAACACGCCGGGCAGCTATACGGTGCGCTACAATGTCAGTGACGGCAACGGGAACCACGCGGCCGAAATCACCCGCGTGGTCAATGTGTCGGCCTTTACGGCACCGGTCATCACGCTGCTGGGCGCCAATCCGGTTACCGTGGAGTGCCGCACGGCCTACGTGGATGCGGGCGCCACGGCGGTGGATTACGGCGGGGCCGATCTGACCGGCAGCATCGCCGTCACGAACCCGGTCAATGTCGATCTGCC
>CALDSM010000495.1 GCA_937923585.1 uncultured bacterium | reverse complement strand
CATTATCATGGATTGCGAGAACGCAAGCAAACCCGGTCGCCACTCCTGTAGGGGAAGGCACAACCAAAGCGCGAAGACCACAACTTGGTCCGGCAATCGGCTGGAGTGTTACTATTCCAAGAATCCTTTTCCAGCGTGGAATCGGTCGGTCCCCGCCGGTCCCCGGACAACTTGAGGAGAGACACGCGATGAATTTGTCCAAGAAGGATCTGGCGGATATCAAACGCGCCAAAGATCTGCTGGAAAGCCCCGGGTTTGGCATCAACATCACCAACCTGCTTGCCATACCGGTAAGCAAAGGTTTTGAAGTCCTGCCCAGCGGCTGGAAGAGCAAGATTCAGAGCGCCTCGCAGAAGGCGCTGGCGACGGCGCTGCACGTCGCGCTCGCGACCATTCCCGGCGACCAGAAGGGTGAGTCTTTCGACTACCTGCACAAATTTGCCGTGTTGATGAGCGGTGCGGCGGGAGGCGCGTTTGGCCTGCCCGCATTGACAGTGGAACTGCCCTTCACCACCACGGTAATGCTCAGGTCCATTGCCGATATTGCCCGCAGCGAAGGCGAGGATCTGGAAAGTCCCCTGGGCAAACTCGCCTGTCTCGAAGTCTTCGCCCTGGGCGGGAAGACCGCAAGTGATGACGCCGCCGAGGCGGGATACTATGTGGTTCGTGCGGCGCTGGCGAAAGCCGTCACGGACGCATTCCAGTACATGGTAGAGCGCGGCGTCATTGAAGAGGGTGCGCCGGTGCTGGTGCGGCTCATCGGTCAGATTGCGGCACGCTTTGGCGTGGTTGTTTCTCAAAAGATGGCCGCCGAAGCCGTCCCCATCATTGGGGCGGTGGGCGGCGCGATGATCAACACGGTGTTCATGGACCACTTCCAGAACATGGCCCACGGCCATTTCATCATCAGAAGGCTGGAGCGGACCCATACCCCTGAATTTGTCAAAGAGGCATATATGCGCCTGTAGGGGCAGGATGCCGAAGATTCCGGATTGTGTGCGTTCTTGCCATTGGAACGAGAAATGTTGATGGGGGCGTTTCGGGAAGTCCGGAAAACCGTTGGTTGGTGGAATCCCCGTTTGCCCGTTGAATCCATATCCGAAAAGCAGTAGGATGGGGTCATGATTGACATTGAAACTCAAATTCGGCATTGGCGGGATTCCAGTCTGGAGGATATGGAAGTTGCCCGTATCCTGATAGCCAAGAACCGTATCCGGCATGGACTATTCTGGGCGCACCTGACACTGGAGAAGATGCTAAAGGCCCACGTCTGCAGAAAGACGGGCGACTTGGCTCCCCGTATTCATAATCTCATCCGCTTGAGTGAACTCGCCGGCCTTGAAATGCAGGAAGACCAAAATGAGTTTCTCGGGATGGTTAACGAGTTCAATATGGAAGGCCGATATGGGGAGAATCCTGAAGAAATACCCGCGATGACGAAAGTACAGGATATCCTGAAGCAGGTAGAGGAGATGGTGGGATGGCTGAACAGGGCATTATAGACAGTATCAGGCGGTACATGCATGCTGTTGAGGAGGCAGGCGTCGCTGTTTCCTTTGTTGTTCTGTTTGGATCCCATGCGCAAGGCAGACCGCACAAATGGAGCGACATAGATCTGGTCGTAGTGTCAAGCCAATTTGACGGTCAGAGAAGGCGGGAAGATATCGGTGTCCTATGGCGCACAGCCGCACGGATCGACAGCCGCATTGAACCCATAGCCTGCGGCCTGAAGCAGTGGAGCGACGACACATCGAGTGCCATAATTGAGATTGCCCGCCGTGAGGGGCAAGAGATAAAGGCGGCGTAATCGTCGGGCCGGCCGTGTCAGTCGCGATACTCCTGGAAGAACTTCTCATCCACGCGGAAGGTTTGTACTGGGACCAGGCCCAGTTTCAGATCTTCAAGCATATGAATAAGTCGTTCGCCGTCAATTAGTTCAATCGGGGGAACGCCATCCCGGACAGCCTCCTTCTTCGCCTCTGACGTGAAGGAACCCGTCGTGATCACGACTCCCTTGTCAGCACGCCCCTGCATTGCGCCGCGAAAGTCACGCACCTGCGAAGGGGTTACCACTCCTTTGTAACGCTTGCACTGGAAAAGGACTTTAAAACTGACGAGAGAGTTGACTTGGAGAATCCCAATCCCGTCAATTCCACCGTCGCCACTTCGGCCGGTCACAGCAACCTCCTGAAAGCCCGATTCTCGCAAAAGGCGTTGGCTGAAACGCTCAAAACCATCGGGTTTGAGGGACTGAAGCAATTCGAGAAGGTCCGCCCTGTAGTCCATCGTCTTTTCATCAGAGCCTTCCGGTGCCAGGTCTTCCTCAAGAACGTCACCATCTGTGATAGTCGGATCTTTACGGAACTGTCGCTGGACATTGAGAAACACCTTCATAGACTCTTCATGATCAAGGCGTTGATTCCGGCCTGTTTCGGTGAGTGTCCAGACCCCGCGTTGGGAGGCGTCGATGAGCCCTGCTTTTGCCAAGTAGAAGCGTGCCCAAGCCACTTGGTTGTCAAATCTCGGCTGGCCACTGGACAATTGTTCAGATTGCACTTCTTCGTTAACCTTGGCAAGTACCGCGACGCGTTCTTGAACCTCAGAGGGACGTGCAGAGCCGCCAAGTTCTCTAAGGGCTTGAAGAACATGGGGAAAGTACTGCACAAAGTGAGGACCTTTTCCTGCCCGCTTGCCCATTGCACGTAATCCCCTATCCGATAGAAGAACGACTGGTCGGGGCGGCGGGATTCGAACCCGCGGCCTCTTGGTCCCAAACCAAGCGCGCTAACCGGACTGCGCTACGCCCCGACAGGACTTGGATCGTAACATAGGCGGGGCGATGCGGCAAAATGAATTACGAATTGAGAATTACAAATTAGGATGTGAAAAGAATTGCGTCAGGCTAAGTCCACCGCGGGTTTTCGGCCGAAGATTTTATGCTTCCGAATGCAGTCTTTCTGCGATCATTTGTGCTGCGCCGAGCACGACGGCGTTGTCGCCCAGTTTGGCGGGGAGGATGCGGACGTTCTTGCGCAGGAAGGGCATGGCGTGGTCGTTCACGCCGCGGTTGATCTCTTCCATGAACAGGTCGGGCATGGCCTCGACCAGTCCGCCGCCAACCACCACCGCCTCTGGACTCAGAATGTTGATCAGGTTGCCGGTGGCCACGCCGATGAAGTAGGCGGCCTGGCGCACGACGCCCTCGACCATTTTTTCACCCGCCTGTATTGCCTTCGCGATGACGCCGCTGCGGATCTTTGCCAGGTCGGTGCCGCAGTTCTCCAGGATGTAGGGCGCATCCTCGCGCGCGGCGAGCGCGGCGATTTCTTTGGCGATGGCGATGCGTGACGCGACGGCCTCCAGGCAGCCGCGCTTGCCGCAGCCGCAGTAGGGTCCGTCGAGTGCGACGGTCATGTGCCCCACCTCGCCGGCCGCGCCGGAGAAGCCGTGTACCATCTTGCCGTCCACGATAATCCCGCCGCCGATGCCGGTGCCTGGAAAAATGCCGACCACGTCGCGGCAGTCGCTGATGTCGCCGAAGCACCACTCGCCAAAGGTGCCCACGTTCACGTCGTTGTCCACCACGACCGGCACGCCGAACTCACCGCCCAGCATCTTGGCCAGCGGGAAGTTCTTCCATCCCAGGTTGGGCGTGTCTATGATCACGCCGGTGTTGGGGTCAAGCGGTCCGGGAGAGCCCACTCCGATGCCGTGGACCTCCGGATTGCCCGCCTCTGCCAGTGCCGCGCGCACCACATCAAGGACGCGTTTCTCGGTGGCCACGGAGCCCTTGCCCTTGCTCTTCTTTCGGCAGTTGCCCAGCACCTTGAAATCGCGGTTGTACACCGTGGCCATCATCTTGGTGCCGCCGATGTCCACGCCCACGACTTTCTCGTTTTCTTTGAGCAACTTCCGCATGGAAACCCGCCTTTCCTTCCGTTTGGGACCGCGGCCGTTCTGCACGTTGGCGTGCGATGGCCCAGT
>CALDSM010000494.1 GCA_937923585.1 uncultured bacterium | reverse complement strand
TTCGGTCCATCACCGCGATCAGAAGCTCTTCCCGGGGGCTGAAACCTGCGGGCAGGTCGCCGCTCCATCCGGCAAACACGGAACCGGGCGCGGGCGTTGCGGTGAGGTGCTGCGGGTAACCCGAGGAAATGCTGTGCGTGATGCCCGGAGCGGGGCCGCAGGGGAGCGTCGTCGAACCGTCACCCGTGCCCGCCTTGATGATGGTGAGCGTGAACGTTGGCGTGGCGGCGGGTTCGGCATCGGCGGCATTCGACCGGATGCACGGCAGCGCTGCCAATATGGCCGTCACAAGCACCAGTAGTTCTTTCACAGGCACGCCTTGCCGCTCCATACCGTTTCGGACCCGGCAATCCGCAGGCAGGGCGGCAATTGCATTCCCTGCCGGACTGTTCGCGTGCTTCAGGTCCGCATGCATTTTGATTCTGACCAAAAGAAACGGGCATGTCAAGGCGGACGGGGCTTCGTACCGTGGGTTGTTCGCGTGGCCCGCGCGAAAAACCCGCAAAGCGGCAGCTTGTATTTGGCACGTGCCCCCGGTGACAATAGATTTGTCAAGGACGGATGCAGGCATCTTGTTGCCACAAATCTGGGAGCGAAACGCAATGAACAGAGCCCTTCTTGCAGGAATGCTGGCCGCCTTTCTTCTGCCGATGATTCCGGCGGCGGCGCAGACGGACGCACAGGACAAGCCCAAGGATCAACCGGTCGCGGCGGAGGCGGCCAAACCGTGCGACGAGGAGCAGGCGTGGGAGAACCGGTGGTTCTGGTTTGTCTGCAACTCAAACTACCACAACCGCCTCAAGACGTCGGAGCGGCAGATTGACCGCCAGATCAACGGACTCTTTGGGGCGGTGTTTCCCGATTGGGAGCGGGTGACCACCTTCCAGGACTGGCGGGACAAGTGGCTGGTTTGGGATCTGAGCGTCGGCGTGGGCCGGGACATCTCCCCGCACTTTGCCTGGACTGTGTACGGCGTGGGCGGAACGGGCACGATTCGAAACCGGGACGACCACCGGTTGCTGCTGGCCCCGGTGGGCATGAAGGAGTATTTCACCCGAACCTCGCTTTCCTTGGGCACGTCGCTGCGCTGGTGGCCCTGGGAGCGGGCGCACCGCGACGGACCCGGTTTCTGGAGCATTGTCAAGGGCATACGCCCCGTCACGGAAATGAATGTGGGATACAGCAGGCAAATCTCCAAGGCCGAGGTGCGCGCCTCCGTTCCGCTTGTGGGCGACCTGCTGCACATCAAGCAGGTGGACACCTTCAACCTGGGCTGGATCAGTCCCCGGGCGGGCATTGAGATTCCGCTTTCGGACAAGTACTCGTTTAATGTGCTCGGCGGCTATCTGTGGTTCAACAACCAGCAGGACGACTTCAACGGGTACATCCTTGAGCTCATGCTCTGCGGGCGCTTTTAGCGGGCGAACCGCAAGTGTGACGGTCCGTTCGCGGCGCTATTCGGCGTTCTCGACTTCGGGGGCAACGTAGCGCCTGCGGAGCCAGGACACGCCGACCAGATCGTAGAGACCGCGCCAGAGCCGGTTGCCGATGCCGTACTTGGAGAGCCCGTATTGGCGGGGGTGGTGGGTCACCGGACACTCGACAATGGTCATGCCCGCCTTGCGCATGAACACGGCCATGAAGCGGTGAACGCCGTTGAACGCGGGGATATGCGGGATGCAGGCGCGGCGGAACCCTTTCGCGCCGCAACCCGAATCGCGGATGCCGTCGTGCAGTACCGCATTGCGCGCGGCGTTGGCGATGCGGCTGGACATCTTGCGGACCCAGGAGTCGTGGCGGCTGGCGCGGTAGCCGCAGACGCAGTCGTAGTCGCGCAGCAGTTCCAGGAAGCGCGCGAAGTCCTGCGGATCGTTCTGCAGATCGCCGTCCAGCGTGAGCACGTATTCGCCCCGGGCGAGGCGGAGCCCGGCCACCACGGCGGCGGACTGGCCGCTGTTGCGGACCAGATGCACCGGGCGCATTTCGGGATGTTCGCGCGCCAGCGCGTCCATGGCCGCGCGGGTGCCGTCGGTGCTTCCGTCGTTGACGAAGAGGCACTCGCACGCATACTCCGGCATGGCCAGGAAGACCGTGCGGATGCGCTCGAAAAGGAGCGGCACGTTTTCCTGCTCGTTGTAGCAGGGAACCACGACGGACACAAGAGTTGGGTTCATGGCGTTTTTGCGCACCCCCGGTTGCAGTGTTGCGGTCTGCCCCGGTCCGGCGGACTCCGGACCCCGGCACGCGGTAGAATAGCACACCCGCCCGATGGGGCGGGAACGCGCGCGGCCGCGGTTCGGCCAATCGCAACGAAGGCGGCGGCTTTGTTATGATGCGGGTGATGGCTCCCCGACCGGGGCGGGGTCTGCGGCCGGAACATCAACAACGGCGGCACTGCCGCGGAGAAGATTCAGAAATGGACGGAAAGTTTCAGAGCCTGGATCATGATGAGCTGGTTGAGGTGCTGGTCAGCATGAAGGCGGATCTGGCCGGCGAGGATCTTAGCTTGGCGGACCTGCGCGGGGTGGACCTGCGCGAGGCGGACCTGAGCGGTGCCGTACTGCTCCGGGCCGATCTGAGCGACGCCGATTTGTTCATGGCGGACCTGAGCTACGCGGACATGGTTGGCGCCATCCTGAGTTTTGCCAATCTGGGCTCCGGCAAGCTTGTCGGTGCAAACCTAAGCGGGGTGGACCTGCGCGGGGCGGACCTGCGCGGCGCCAACATGCTCCGCGCGGACCTGAGCCACGCCGACCTGAGCTTCGCCAACCTGACCGGCGCCAACCTGAGTTTTGCCAACCTGAGCGGCACCAATTTGAGCGGGGCCAATTTGGTCAACGCCAACCTGATTGGCGCAAAGCTGATCGGCACGAATGTCATCGGCGCCAACTTCAGCAGGCAAAAGCCCGACCGGCGCCGTCCTGAAAACCAGGGCAAGCCCCACTATCCCGAGCGGAGAAAGGCCGACCGGCGCCAGGCGGACTATCACCAGACCGACCCGCCGCCGCGAATGGACAGCGGACAGACCGGCACCGGCATTCCCGCAGACTGACCGGCGCCGCGCCGCAGCAAGGGAGACAGAGCATAAACGCGCACTTTGAGAGCCTGGACCACGACAGCCTGATCGAGGTGGTTTGCCGTGTCAAGGCCGATTTGCGCGGCGCGGAACGGCGCGGAACACGGCAGCGGGGCAGGGAACCGGGCCAACCCGACCGGCGTCAATCGGGGTCCGCCGGACTTGGGCGGCACTGACGGACACTCCATTATCACGTGTTCCCCAGCCTCCCGCCGGGGGAGCGCGTTGCGGCGGTGACACAGCAAGGAAGACCGTACATGGACGCGAAATTCAAGGACTTCAGCCACGATGAACTGCTCGCGGTGCTGGCCTCCACCAAGTCTGAACTGGCCGGGGAGGATCTGAGCTTTGCCGATTTGTGCGGCATTAACCTGAGTGCCGCAGACCTGGGCGGCGCGGATTTGAGCTATGCCAACCTGAGCGACGCGGATTTGCGCGCGGCCAACCTCTGCAAAACCAATCTGTGCGACGCCAACCTGCGCGACGCCGATTTGCGGGGCGCAGGCCTTTGCGACGCCGATCTGAGCGACGCGGATCTGCGCGGCGCCAATCTGCGCGGTGCGGACCTGAGCCGCGCCAACCTGGCGGATGCCAATCTCGCGGGCGCCGATTTGCGCGGCGCCAACGTCCGGCGGGGCGGGCCGGACCGCCGCAAAGCGGAACGGCGCAAGACGGACCGAAGGCATTCGCCGGACGCGGATTAAACTGCCAAATCCGGTTTGTCACGGGGGAATGAAAGAAAGGGACCGAAATCGCCTCTCTGTTCTGTCCGGTGAACCTGGTCCCTGGAACGGAAGAAGTCCGGCAATTCCCGTCAGGATATTCTCACCTCTTTGCGCGTTCCAGTGTATTGGACAAGACCATTGGGGTTGCAGTAGCAACCTTGAGCGGAAACGGGCAAACCCTCAAGACAAAAAAATGGTCGGGGCGACTGGATTTGAACCAGCGACCCCTAGACCCCCAGTCTAGTGCGCTAACCGGGCTGCGCTACGCCCCGACAAAGGCTGCGGCATCCTCCCATGCCGACTCCAAAAGGATAGCAAACGAAGGGGGGAAATGCAAATTCATACGGTTTAAGGCTGAAGGGCGAGGGGCAAAGGGTGATAATGCAGGTGACGTCAGACCTCAGTTCACGCACAGGCCCCGTCTACAGGTCATCGTGGTGGAGGCCGGCGTAGGCGAGTGCCATGGTAAACACATCCACGCGGCGCGCGCCGGCGCGCTTGAGCATGCGGGCGCATTCGGTGACGGTGCCGGAGGTGGTGACCACGTCGTCCATGAGCAGCACGGTCTTTCCCTTGACCGTGTCGCCGATAACGGCGAAGGCGCCGCGCACGTTGGCGGCGCGGTCTGCCGGACCTTTGAGCCGGCTCTGCACGCGCGTCGGACGAATGCGCTGGAGCGACTGGTCAATCTGTGCGGCTGGAAAGACGGGCAGGATCTGTTCGGCCAGCAGCAGTGACTGGTTGAATCCGCGCTGGCGCAGGCGCACGCGGTGCAGCGGCACGGGCATGACCAGGTTGTAGTCGTCAACGGGCATGTTTTCGGCGGCAAATTCGGCCATCGCCGCACCCATGGGTATCGCAAGGCGCCTCCGGCCCCGGAACTTGAGCATCTTCACCGCGTCCAGGATGACGCCGTGATAGCGCGCCACGCCGTATATCCGGTCAATGTGTTTGTTCGGCTTCTCCCGGCAGTCGGCGCAGGGGAAATTGGGGGCATTGCCCAGCGCGATCATGCGCTGGTGCGGCCGTCCGCATTTGGTGCAGAGCGGCGGCTCGACCCAGGGTGCGCGCGCCCAGCAGTCGGGGCAGAAGAACCCGTTTTCCTCGGTGAGCATGCGCGCCTGGCACGCACGGCAGTGGACGGGCAGAAAGAAGTTGCGCAGCGCCAGCGGCCAGTTGGAGCCGAGCAGGCGGGTTGCCCAGCCGGGGGGCTTGTCCCGTGTGTCAGTGACTGCCGCCATACAGCCGCGTCGCATTGTCGTGCAGCAGGGCTTGGGCGGTGTCGTGTCCGCCGCCCGCCGCCGCGATCTCCCTTGCCAGTGTCTCGCGCACGAATAGGGCCGAACCGGCGGCCATTTCCACGCTGGTTGCGTCGTGGGAGCACATGATTTTGTGCTCGGGCACGTAGCCCAGCCACATGCGCATGGCCTCGCCGTGGAAGGCGGGGTTTAACACCGCCTGCCAGCAGGTATCCAAGTGGATGCTGGGCACCATCTTGGCCAGATGGCCCGACTCGGCCAGGAACGGCCAGCAGTGCAGTTGCACCAGCGGCATGTCCGGATAGCGTTTTGCCAGCGTTTCCAGCGGCAGGGGGGAGGACTGGGGCAGATTGTTGGTGCCGACGTGAACCTGGTGCGGCCACTTGCGGTCATGGGCCTGCTTGCAGCACTCGTGGACCACCCAGTCTTCAAAGACCCGCTGATCCTCGTCCGACAGTTCGCCGCGGAATTCTACGTCGCCGTCGGCGCGGTGCTGGAAATCGAGCGGGCGGTGGTAGGCCTGCAACTGTTTTATGCCCACGGCCCCGCCGTCGCGGGCGCGGTCCAGGATGCGGCCGATGAACTCGCGCCAGGTCTTTGCGTCCGCCGGGTCAACGCGCACCATGTCGGCCAACTGGTCGCGGCGCGGGCTGTGCTTCTTCCAAAGCGCCAGCAGCGGGTCAATGCGCATGACCGTGCGCAGATAGGTCTTCTCCTTGGCCGCGCCGTTTTCATCATCGGCGCGGCTGTAGAATTCGGGATGCACCGCGCGCACCAGCCCGTCGAATCCGGCCTTCACCATCGCCTGCGAATGACACGCGTGAATATCCGTGTATGCCTGTGCGACCCGCCGGTCCGCCTCGGCCCATGCGCCCGAATCGAAGGTGCTGATGTCCACGCCGTGGAGCGCCAGAATGCCCCGCGCAGTGCACCGGAAGACGCCCGTGAGCCGGTGCCGCTCCAGCAGGGGTTTTGCGGCGGCAAAGGCGGTGGCGGGGTTCTCCACCCACCATTCAAAGAAGTCCTTCTTTCCCGCCGTGCGCAGCGCCCCGCCCAAATCCGATCCGCCCGAGGTCAGCCATCCCCAGCCGTAGGGGTCCAGCACCAAATCCCAGACCGTGACACCCCGCACCGGCAGCGCCCCCTGCAGCACGTCCGCGCGGAAGCCCTCATCCACCGTGCCCAGGGCCATGATGCTGCCCCAGTGTTCATGCCCGCAATAGTTGGGAATGCCGGAGAGGTCGTCCGGGACGGCTGGCTGCGCGCCCGCACCGGCCGCAGGTTTCGCCTCAATGCGGGCTTCCCCCGCAACGGCGGCGATGCTGACGGAGGCCCCTGCCGCGGCGCCGGTGGCTGCACGCCGCATGAAATCCCGCCGACCCACGTTGTGTCCGGTCATGGCAGTCTCCCCGGCCGTGAAGGGCCGTGCGTTGCATGACAAAAGCGTAATTGAGGCGGTCACGGAAAGATCGGAAGAGCGTCGTGTAGGGAAAGAGTGTAGATCTCGGTGGTC
>CALDSM010000493.1 GCA_937923585.1 uncultured bacterium | reverse complement strand
AAGGGTTCTCGCCGTCCCGGCGTATGCCGGACAGGTCGTACTCGTGAACCTCCCGTTTCCCGTCACGGTGGCGAATCACGAAGGCTTTGCTCAACTGGCCCTGCGCGCCAATGTAGGTGTCGCCCGAGGTGGTGTTGATTCGCGGCCCGCCGCCAATGTTCAGCGCCTCCAGCACCGAAATCGGCTTCGTGTAGGGATACTCGCCGGGCTTCTCGACATCGCCGAGCATGGAGAAGGTCTTGCTCGCGGCGTCTTTCACGGTCAATGCAAGGTGGGGTTTCTTGTAGACGCCCTGGTAGGCGCGGTTCAGGCTTTCCAGCGCCTCGGCCCGGGTCATGCCCGCGACCTTGAGTTCATCTATCTGCGGCAGTGAAATGTAGCCGTCGTACCGGACCTTTACCTCGCGGTTCATCTGCGTGTCGTCCAGGAGCTGGAAATCCAGCGTGTCTCCCGGGCCGATGCGGTATTCTCCGTCCGGCTGGACGGGCGTGGCCGTTTCGGCGGGCACCGTCTTCTCCAGCGGCTTGCGTTCCGGAAACGAATAGAGCGTCCTTGTCTTGACGATCGTCTGTTCCTTGACGGCCTCACTGCGGACTTTGTCCCCTTTGGCGTCCGGCCCCGCGCCGGCAACGGCCATGAGACCCAATACCGCCGCGGCCGTCAGCGCCACGGTGAGTGTTTTTAGCGAACATACTGCATGTTTCATGGGGCATTCCAATCATCTTCGCCGCGTTTGGCGAACCCATAAGCCCGTTTTAGACTCCGCTTGCACGCCGCCGCCGGAACCAGCCCGTGTCCATAGGCGATATTGGACTGTCGCAAGCCTGGCCGCGCCACCACGGCCAAATACAGTCATAGCACCCTTACCCGTCGCATGGGAACCCGGCACACCCATACCTCTGTTTGTACTTGTGGCAGTCTTCCTAACTTGCCCGAATCTGTCAACAGATAACCTTACAGAAAGATCCGGCTATCCATTCCAGACAGACCTATTTATACACAACCCTTATACTAACAGGTTTTGGGTCGCTTGTCAACGAATTGCTTTGCAGAATTTCCCCCCAGACCCCTCCGCGGCTGGCGTTGAATGCGTCCTACCGGACAAAATATGCCCTCCACAGGCCTAGATGGACGTGCATGGTAAATACGTCCGAAGCGACAGTGTATTGTGCGCCAACCGGTGTATCTCCGGGAATCGTTCCATATTGGCACGGATTCACTTGGGCCTACCCGTTATAGGGAGCGACCCAAGTCACAAGAATGCAGGCCCTATAAATTTCTTTACAAGGTCGTCTTATTTCGTATTTATACAGGGGAGCGGTCACCCGTCAATTTATTCTTCCCCATGCACTTCACTGGGGCGAAACTGCTGCGTTATCGCGAACGGCCCGGACTTGGCCCCGATACGCACCCATGCTCCCAAACGGCACATGCGATATGCACACTATTAGTATTATGGAGCGGCCAGTTGACCACGCATTTAGCCGCATTCACCCTCCAGCGCGCGAACCGGTCGCGCTGCGATACAGACTGATATGCCCGCAAACTCCTTGTGTGTTGGGGACTTGTGTCTGGTCTGAACACCAATTGGCCCAAGGTGGAAGTCCAAGCATGACAGGAGTTTGGCACGCTGTGGCGGAGTCTTCTCTTGACATTTGCGCAATGTGCGTATATAATATCTCTGATTCTGCAATAGCATGGGGTCTTTGCGTATTGCCATGCTGTTCTGAGAATGACTGGGTGGTAAGGTGTGCAGTTGGAAACCATTCCGGGAACAGGTGAGTCCAGACATAAAGATCTTGGCATGTCTTAGACTCCATGGGTACGGGAACCGAATGGCATACTGTCATGCGCATTGAAGAAGTCGTGGTGCGAGCGCGTCTTGGGACAGGTGCTCGCAGCTGACCGGTGCGTATGGTTGCTGAAATATATGGGTTGTTGCGGTGCGTTCCTGTCTTACAGTTGGCTCTGGAATCATGTGTTGGTGCCGGGGCTGGGTCAGCGGGAACACATAGCGATTGTGGCGATGCCTGTCCGCATGCCACAGGCAGCAGACATGGACCGGGGTGGCCAATGGGAGCAGTAGAGGCCATTCACGGCAGTTCGAGCATACAGGGCGCAGTTTTCAAGGAGTGGAAGCCATGACCATGACACAGAACGATAAATTCAACCGCCGGTTCGCGGGCGCAGCGTGCCTGGCCGCCTTGCTGGCGCTCACGGGCATTATCGGCGCGCCGCAGGCGTGGGCCGACCTGACGGTGGGCAAGTTTCTGAGCAACGCCCCGATCCCGATTGTGGCCGGCAGCGTTCTCGAGTACACCGTGACCGCGGCGAATCCGGACGCGGTGGCGCAGAACAACGTGACGGTGTCGGACCCGCTCATCACGCCGTCCAGCACGGACTGCGCCACGCTGGCGCCGGGCGCCACCTGCACGCTGGTGGGAACGTACACGGTGACGCAGGCGGACATGGACGCGGGCGTGATAGACAACACGGGCTCGGCATCGAGCGACGAAACGGCCCCCACGTCGGCGCCGTTGACCACGCCGCTTCCGCAGTATCCGGTGGTTATGCTCACCAAGACTGCCGATCAGGCCAGCTTTGACACGGCGGGCGACGTGCTGACCTACACGTTCACCGTAACCAACCCGGGCAACGTGACGCTGACGAACATCATCGTGACCGACCCGACGGCGACGGTTTCGGGCGGCCCGATTGCCACGCTGGCGCCGGGCGCGTCGGACACCACAACCTATACGGCCAGCTACACGGTCACCCAGGCTGACCTGGACATGGGCGGCGTTACGAATACGGCAACGGTGGAGGCCACGCCTCCGTCGGGGCCCAATGTGCGCAACACCAGCAGCGCACATGTCTTCTCCGTCCAGAATCCCGCCGTCAGTATTGTCAAGACAGCGGACCAGCCGGGCTACTCCTACGCGGGTGACGTGCTGACGTACACGTTTACGGTGACGAACACGGGCAACGTGACATTGACGAACGTTGTCGTGAACGATCCCCTGGCGACGGTTTCGGGCAGCCCGATTGCCACGCTTGCGCCGGGCGCGTCGGACACAGCCACATACACGGCCAGCTACACCGTTTTGCAGGCCGATGTGGACGCGGGGTCGTTCACGAACACGGCCAATGTGACGGCGGTCTGCTACTGCGGCACGGTGCCGCCCGCATCCGACAGTGAAACGGTTTCAGCCGTTCCGCCTGCGCCGTCCATCGCGCTTGTCAAGACGGCGAACCAGTCAGACTTCGACGCCGCGGGTGATGTGCTGACGTACTCGTTCACGGTGGAGAACACGGGCAACGTGGCACTGACCAATGTGACCGTGACGGACCCTGTTGCGGCGGTTTCGGGCAGCCCGATTGCGAGCCTTGCGCCGGGCGCGTCGGACAGCACCACGTTCACGGCCAGCTACACGGTGACGCAGGCCGACGTGGACGCAGGTTCGTTCACGAACGCGGCCACGGTGACGGGCACGCCGCCCGCCGGCCCCGATGTGACAGCCGACGACGCGGCCACAGTGCCCGC
>CALDSM010000492.1 GCA_937923585.1 uncultured bacterium | reverse complement strand
TGGAACCTGCAGGGTGCCCTCTCTGCCGCACGGACGCTCCCATTCACTGAGACACCTGGCACGGCTTGAAGGCGGCGAAGTATAGCAATTGGCACCGTCGCAAGTCAATCTCGGGCCGATGCTTGCGCGGCGCTTAAGCGTTCCATATAGTTGAACTCGCGCGAACTGCCAATACTTGCCATTATGCGCTTAGTGCGATATAATCGCTCTGGATAATATGGCTTCGGCGTGCGGGAGACCTGAGATAAATGATGTACGATTCCGGTTTGAATGTGCGGTCGGAAGCGGGGGCTGACAGCGGGGAGCGTCGTCGGCAAAGGCTGGTTGTCCATGACCGGGACGGAACAGTGGCCTATGGTTTTGCCGTGGTTATGAACCGTCAGGCCGAAGGGTTTCATCTTGAGGTGGTGGACAAACACAATCAACCCACGGGAAAGTCCGTCTATTTTCAATTCAAGGACGTGAAGGCCGTCTTTTACGTGAAGAGCTACGACGGTAGGTTTGACCCAGAGAAGTACGACCATGGCATGCCATCAAACGGCGTGCCGCTGGTGATCATCTTTGAAGACGGGGAAACCATAAAGGGGCATGCCCTCAGCAGCACGTGGACGCGCGAACAGCGCTTCTTCTTTGTTCCGGAGGACAGTGCGTCCAACAATCTGGGCATGCTGGTCGAGCGGACCGCCGCCAAACAGATACTCTCCCCCGATGAGCACAAGCGGATGCTGCATGCCGAAGTGGAGGCCTTTGTGGCGGCGCACGGGAAACCGGGGATGAGCCGGGAGGAACTCCTCGGCGACTTCCATTTCAGCAAGCACAGTTACGTACAGGCATTGCGCCATTACCGGGAAGTGCGCGAAAAAGAGGACACGCCGCATATCCGCAAGAAGCTCTGCACGGCCAAATACAACGTGGCGGTATGCCACATCCACCAGCGCGACTACCAGCGCGCCCTGCGCTACATGGAACTCGTGCTCGAACTCGACCCGACCCACGAGCAGGCGAAACGCAAGGTGGAGCAGTTGCGCGAACACCTCACCAAGCACCGGCATTGAACCGGCATCCACCGATGCCCATTGAACGTTCCGGAAAGTTGTGACAGAATACCACTATGAACATGCATGCGCGCTTCCCCCGGTGTGTCTCAACGGCCCTGTTGTCTTTTGCCGGTATCTTCATGTTTGCACCCGCTGTGCCTGCCGCGCCGCGCCTTATTGTGCGTCCTCCGGCGGCAATGGGCACCCATTATCCCGACACTCCCGAGTCCCTGCTGGCCAAAGTCCAGGAACTCTTTGCCGCGGCGGATGCGCCGGACATTGCCGAACCAATGGCGGGCTGCATCGCCTCCCCCGGTCCCTATGGTCTCGCGGGGCCGGTGACCGCCCAGGCCTTCAAGAACATCAAGCCCGGCCAGTATGACCGGGTGATCATCCTGTCCGCCGCGCACATGGCGGACATCGAGAACTGCTCCGTCGAGGCGGTGGACGCGTTTGTGACCCCGCTTGGCCCGGTGCCCTTGGATGAGGATGCCTTGCGGCAGATTCTCTTTTCGCCGCTGTTCACGGCGCGGTCGCTGTACTACCAGGCGAAGGCGCAGCGGGCGCAGGTGCATGAATATGAATACGGCGTGGAGGTGCTTCTCCCCTATCTCCAGGAACGCCTGCACGAGTTCAAACTGGTCCCGATCCTGGTGGGCCGGCTTAATGACGCCGCGGGCAAGTTCAATCCGGCAACGGTAGACGCCATCGCCAAAGTGCTGCGCCCGATTGTCACGGATCGCACGCTTGTCGTGGCGAGCAGCAGTTTCACCAGTTTCGGCAATGATTTCAGTAACCGGCCCTTTAACGACAACATCATTGCCAACATTGAGCACCTGGACCGGCAGGCCTTTGACTGCCTGATGGCCATGGACGTGAAATGCTTCACCGCGTACCTCGATGCGACGAAGAACGTCATAGACGGCCGTCATCCCATAGAGATTCTCCTGAAGCTGATGCCCCCGCAGGCGCGCGCGCGGATACTGGGTTATGAAGTGTCGGCCTCAAAGACGGGGGATCTGAACCGCTCGGTGAGTTATGCGGCGTTCACCTTCCACGACCCAAGCCGTCCGCCGCTCGATGCGCGTCCCGACAAGGTCCGCCCGCTGCCGTTGCGGCCCGTGCCGGCGGCCCAGGGCGCGGAGGCTGCGCCTGCCGCAAAGCCGCCTGAAGCACCGGCCGAAAACAAGGCGCAACCCTCGGAGAAGCAGGCGGCACCCGCAGAGAAGACGGTCAACGAATCCGCCAAGCGTGCCGGGAATTCGGACGCGGCCAAAGCCCCGGCAGAGAAAAAAAAGAAGAAGCGCTATTCATGGAAAGACAACCTCTGAACACCGACGGTTCTCCGGACCTTTCGTCCGAAGAACGGCACCTGCTGCTGCGGATCGCCAGGCAGAGCCTCGCGCACTATTGCGAGACCAAAAACTCGATGCCGCTGGACGGTTTCGATCTGCCCGAGGCTTTGCGTGTCCCCCGCGGGGCCTTCGTCACTTTGCATCGCAACCAGGAACTCAGGGGCTGCATCGGCTACATCCGCGCCGAGGGCATGCTTGCCGAAACCGTCCGCGACAACGCCGTCAACGCGGGTTTCCACGACCCCCGCTTTGATTCCGTCAGCACGGCTGAACTTCCCGGTTTGACCATCGAAATCTCGGCGCTGCGGGAGGGAGAGACGCCGGGTTCGCCCTTTATCCGCGTACAGAATATTGATGAGGTGTTGGTGGGCCGGGACGGTTTGTACCTGGAGCACATGGGCGGCATGGCCAGCGGGATACTGCTGCCGCAGGTGCCGCTTGAATACGGCTGGGATGTCCACGCATTTCTGGATGCGCTGTGCCGCAAGGCGGGTGTTCCGCGCGGGGCATGGAAACGTCCCGATTTCCAGCTGTCGCGGTTCAGCGCAGAGGTGTTCAGCGAAGGGTAGCTCGTCATTGCGAGCGAAGCGAAGCAATCTCGCTTCCACTGTTGCCCAAGGCCCGGGTCATGGTTCCAAGAGGTCGCTTCGCTTCGCTCGCGATGACGTGGTGACGTGCACTGGCCTACCAGCGCTTGATCATTAGCACCGCGTCCTCGTTGGTCCGCTGGTAATAGCCGCGCCGTATTCCCTCCACCTCAAAGCCAAGCCGCTCGTAGAGCCCGCGCGCCGCGACGTTGGTTTCGCGCACTTCGAGCCGGGCCAGCACGGCGCCCAGCGCGCCGGCCTGTTCCAACAGGTGCTCGGTGATCATGCGGCCGTACCCCATTCCGCGGTGTTTCTCGGCGACCGTAACCCGCGTGACATGGGCCTCATCGAGGATCAGCCAGAATCCCGCGTAACCGATGAGGCTGTCGCCCTGCATGGCAATCCAGAGGTGCGAGCAGGGGTTGGTGAGTTCCTGCCGGAACATGCCGTGGGTCCAGGGCTCGGGATAGGACTCGCTTTCTATGAAGAGCACGATGGGCAGATACGCGATGGTGAAGGGAGATCGGAAGAGCGTCGTGTAGGGAAAGAGTGTAGATCTCGGTGG
>CALDSM010000491.1 GCA_937923585.1 uncultured bacterium | reverse complement strand
CGCCGCCATCACCATCGCAAGCCCGACCCACGCCCCGAGAAGCGCAAGCCCGGCCGTGTCCCGGTGCATGAAATAGGCCCGGCCGGTGAGGGTCAGGGCAAGCACAAGGGACGGTGCCGCGGCCAGCATCAAGCATTCAAAGGAAACCAGGAAACGGACAGGAACAAGCGCGCCTGCCAGCACAACGACCACGTAGACTGTCGCATTGGCGGCTGCGTAGAAGAACACGGTCCTGCGTGACAATGCCGTGGTGCATGAACAGGCCACCGCGGCAAGCATTGCGTTCGTCCCCGCCCCGGTGAACATGAGATAGGCAACCTCCCACCAACTGGTCCAGGTGCAGAACTCTCTGCCGGCACACTTGATCTCGTATCCAAATGCCTGGTAGCTGGTGCCTGCCAAAAGGGCGCCAAAGCCTGAAAGCAAAAGACCGACGCCCCACCACAGCCGCGCCTGCTGACCGCTGCGCACCCGCAGAAAATACAGGCCCACGAACAGTGTCAGCAGGGCAACGGAATAAACGATCGCGGTTGAGCTCGGCTGGATGAGTATAAAGTCAGCCGCGGGCAATCTCATGTGCATATGCGGTTGGGAGCCAAGGAACTCTTCCGGAGTGACCTTGGGGCTGTAATCAATCGAGTCAAGCCTGCCGCAGCCGCACAATACCATCAGGGACATGGATGACCCGATTCCGAAAAGGACCCTGTGTGTCCGCTCCAGCATCATCGGTCTTACGGATTCATCTCGTAGGCGTCCTTCAGGGGAAGCACCTGTCCGTCCCACACGCGGCTGTAGCGGTCCGGGTCAACGGCCGGCTTCATAATCATCTTCCGGCAGTACTCCACCTGGCCGGACGTGGAACTGGGCTTCCCGAGGATCTGCAGGGCGAATTTCGAGAAATCCCGCACCATGAAATCAAAGATCTGGTCCACGAGGTCGTCTTCAATGCCGTAAATCCGGGCGTTTTCGAGCACGAGCTGGCCGTACACCACCAGGGTGAACAGTTCGCCGATGCTCAGCAGCAGGTCTATATCCTTCTGCTGCTCCTTGGTCGGCGGTGCGGCAATCAGCGATTCCTTGAACAGGGCAATCTGCTGCCGGAACACATTCACGTTCGGCAGGTCATACGCTGCATAGGCTGCGGCGTAATCATGGAACTGAATGCTGCCGAGGCCGCGCGTCGGCCCCTGCCGGAAGAGGAAGTCGTCGTTGCGGGCCTCATCCTGCCGCGGCAACTCCGGGAATTCCCCCGGGTTGAAGAAATAGTTCGGCATGAACTTGATGATGAGCGCAATGTTGACATGCACCGTGCCTTCGAGCTTCGGCAGGGCGCGGATATCGCGGGCCGCCATCTCGAAGTACATGTCCTTTTCAAAGCCTTTGGCGGCGATCACGTCCCACATCAGGTTGATCACCTCCTCGCCCTGCGTGGTGACCTTCATCTTCACGGCGGGGTTGTAGAGCAGGTAACGGCGGTCTTCCGGCGACGCCGCGCGCATGTAGTCCGACGCGCGCAGCGCGAACAGCTTCATGGCCACCAGCCGGGCGTAGGCGTCGGTGAACAGTTGCTTCACGTGCGGGAAGTCGGTGACCTTCATGCCGTAGAGCGTGCGGTTTGCGGCGTGCCTGACCGCCTCGTACATGGCGTGGGTGCAGATGCCGATGGAGGCCCAGCCGAGGTTGTATTTGCCGATGTTCACCGTGTTCAGCGCGCAGTCCCAGGCGTACTGCCCCCGGCTGAGGATTTCCGATTCCGGTATGGGATAGTCATGCAGCGCAAACTCGGAAACGTAGGACTGGCTGTTGACCACATTCTTGATGCACTCGTACTTCTTGTGGCGGTAGTTGGCGTTGAAGAAGACGTAGTCGCCGGTGTCGGAAATCTTGCCAAAAACGGAGACCATCTCCGCCTCGTTCCCGTTACCGATGTAGTACTTCGATCCGTTTGCTTTGTAGGCGCCGTCGCCATCGGGATCGAGGCGCATCTCGGTGGAATAGACATCCGCGCCGTGCTCTTTCTCCGAAAGGCCAAAGGCGAAGATGGCGCCGTCTTCGAGCAGTTGCGCCGCGCGTTTCTTCAGCGCCTCATTCTCGGACATCCAGATGGGGCCGAGGCCCAGAATCGAAACCTGCCAGGCATACCAGTAGTGCAGGCCGTAGAATCCGAGAATCTCATTGAACTCGCAGTTGCGCCAGGTGTCCCAGCGGCAGTCTTCCCCGCCGTAGGCGGAGGGGGTCAGCAGTGTGGCAAACAGCCTCTCCCCCTTCTGAAATTCAAGGAAGTCGGAGTACCACTTGAATGTGCGGTCATCCTCTTTGATCCTGCCCAGTCCCTTTCGCTCGAAGAAGTCAATGGTCTTGAGCATGATCTCCCGCGACCGTTCATCGGGGTATGGGCGGTTATGATGTTTGGGGTTGAGCAGAATCATGATGCACCTCACACAGTTCAGACTCCCACAGGAAGCAAACTTTTCGCACAATATACAGTTTGTTGTTTCCGTAAATCCATCCGGTGCCGATAAACGCAGTATTGACGTTCCGTGACGGTTCGGCTATTGTAGCGGACAGGTCCGGGCCGTTGTGCGACTGTCCCGGGTGTGTATCCGGAATGGACCAGCCCGGTTGGCACACGCAGGCTTCACTCAGGAGAACCGAGGACATGTTGGTAAGCCGCAGGCAGTTCATGGGTGTGTCCGCCGTGACCGGCGGGGTCGTGTTGACGGGAACCGCGTTCGGACGCCTCGGCGCGGCGGCGGAAAACGACGGATGGCCCGCCCTGCCCCCGGTGAAGATTCACGTGGTGTATGTCGGACTCGGTGGGGCATGGCCCAAGCCGGAATTTGACGCGCCCGCCGAACAGGCAAAATTCGCGGCCTACCTGGAGGGAGTCCGGCAACGGCTGGGTGACGTGGTCTTCACGGGCGGACAACTCATTCCGAACAGCCTGGCCGCAGCAGAAGAGGAGGCCGCCAAGGTGGGCGATGCCGATGCAGTCCTGGTGGTGCATCTTTCCTTCGGCAACGGCGACCCGCTGGCGGCATTCACGAAGACGGGGCTGCCGGTGGCGGTGTATTCGCAGCCCTTCAGCGGGCATGACTGGATGTACGCGCCGCGCTGGCGCAAGGCCGGATTGCGCATCATCCTGGCCCCCTCCAGCGCCATGACGGAACTGGACCGGCTGGCCGCGCTGCTGCGCGTGCCCGCGCGGATGAAGCAGACCAAGATAGTGCTGGTGGGACGGCCCCAAGGCACGCCCGATGCCTGCGCCGCCGACAAGGTGAAGGAAATGTTCGGCTGCGAGGTGGTGCCGGTTTCCGTGGAGGACGTTATCGCGGCGCACGGCGCGGTGCCGCTGCCCGATGCCGAAGCCGAGGCCGAAAGCCAGTGGCTGTCCGCGGCAAAGAAGATTGTCGAGCCGCCGCGGGAAGAGATTGTGAAGTCCGCGCGCATGTATCTGGCGATGAAGAACCTGATGCTTCAGCATGGCGCCCGCGCCATCACGATCAACTGCCTGGGCGGCATTCCGATTGACATCCTCGGCTACCCCTGTCTCGCGTTCAGCAGGCTGTGCGACAGCGGACTGCCCGGCGCGTGCGAAGCCGATATGGACTCAACGCTGACGATGCTCCTGATGTCCTATGCGCACGGACTGCCGGGCTTCATCACCGACCCGCTCTTCGACACGGCGCGCAACGGGATGATCCACGCCCATTGCGTGTCACCCACGCGCATGGCCGGACCGGACGACGCGCGCGCGCCGTTCCTCATCCGCACGCACCGCGACGACAACAAGGGCGCCGCGCTCGAGGTCGAACTGAAGATGGGGCAGGAAATCACCTGCGCGAAGCTGGTGCATCTGAAACACATGCTCATCTCGACGGGAAAGATCACCGAGGTCCCCGACTTTGATGACCGCGGCTGCCGCACGCAGATTGTGGCCGAAGTGGCCGACGCGCGGGGAATGGCAAAGAACTGGGGCAGCGGCCTCCTCGATGATGCGGACATGATGACGCTGCTGCACCGCGTGGTGTTCTATGGAAACCACGTGAACGACATGGAAGACCTCGGCGCGCTTATGGGCTTTAACACGGTCCAAGAGGGCTGATCTGCATCTCTCGGGACAAAGTACTGTCATCGGGCCTTTTCCCGGTTTCGACGCGTCCAAGAAAAAAGGACGTTGATGCTTGTGCTTTCGGGGTGGTGAAACAATAAGGAGATGGGGTATGAGAGTGCGCTTTGTCGTGATCCCAGGCGTGTTGCTAAGTGGCCTAATCGCCTCGTACACACTTTTCTTTGCCCCCATACGTTCCGAGACAGTGCTGGCGAAATGCTGGCAATGCTATGGTACGCACAGGAAAGTCGATGGCTACGATATTGGTTATCCAAAGCTTGCGCCCGGCTTCCAAGGTTTCTATCCAGAGTTGGATGCGCTGTTGCCGCATTGCCCGCACGGGGATCGGGTGGGGCAGTATCTAAAGGGACAATCCGGCATTCGCGTGTTCTATTCGGGATATTTCCTGCCGAACCAGGCATTTCTGGACGCATTTCTCGAACGCTTTGCCGCCCATGATGACAGGTTGTATTCGCGGGAGAACGCGCCGAATTTGCGGGAGTACGGCATCAAGCTTTCTACGAAACTTATGATTCGCCCCGATGCCTACGGTGGTCCGCCACCCGCGACAAGCAGTGACCGCTTGGCACGGCTGGACGAGGGGTTCGAACGTTTCTACATTTACGAGATCGGTAATGCTGGGGCCGCAAACATGGTTATGGCCCAATTCCCCATTCTCTGGGAAGTGCCGGACGAGGGTGACACCGGTGGCTGGGTACTGTACGGCGACGGGCACAGGGAATGGTTGCCGTATCCGGGCGATTTCCCCATGTCGGAACCGGCTGTATCGGCGATCCGCCGTGCAATGGGTCCAAGAGGTGAAAACATCAGCCGACGGGTCAAAAGCATCGCGCCAATGAACGCGGCAGCGCCCATAAAGTCTCCCGTGTATTCGACGGCGCTGGAGGCGCGGAAGTACATGCCCGATCTTGAATGCCGGCTGACAGCGTGCGATGCGATGCCAACGGTTTCCGTGGGCAAGGCAAAAGGGTATCGAGTGAAATGCGGGGCGGATCTTGTTCTTTTCCCCATGGAGACATGCGTGGATACAGCCGCAAAAGAGTACACGGAATGGGCGCGGGCGATTGCGGGGCCAAATGGACAAGGCCGGTTGGTCTACCTTGGCAATGGTCTCAACTACCAGTGGTTCGCGACCTCCGGCGGTTTGATCCCGCTGGATGATGTGCGGACAGGGCTCAATCTCTCGGGTGGTGACGATCGACTGGAACTATTGAAGCAGGCCCTGAAGAATAGCGATTCTAACGCCCCATACGGTGGCTGGGATGAAGGCGCGGCGTTGTGCCTGTTGCCGCGGCATGGGGACGCCGCCCTGCCAGTCTTGGAGGAATTCCTGAAGACCCACAGCAACCGCGCCGTGCTTGCATCCATCGAGTGTATTGACACGCCCGCGGCACACGCCATGTTGGACTCGTTGCTCGCGCCGGATCGGCCGGGAAGCGCGGCTTTGGCAGCATCGGTCTTCTTGTTCCCCCCGAGAGCGGATCCATTTTGGTGGCCTCATGGGTCAAAACTGGCCGGCCTGGCGCACCGATGCCTGCTCGCATCCACCGATTATGCTGCGTTGAAACAGATCGCGCTCCCGCTGCTATCCGGCCATGACCACTGCGAATCCTGTCTGGGTCGCGAGATCATGAATCGACTGCCCGACAACCTGCGCCAGTCCATACTCAACGAAATGTACGCGAAAATGGCAGCAAGCCGAGACTGGCGTTGGGTCGAAGAAATGAGGAATCTGCTGGAAGGCAGGCAGCAGTGCGATATGTACAGTAAGCGCTATGAGCAAACCAATGAGGTGTCTTGTCCGCGATGACGGTGATTATTTGAGGCCCTTCACGTACTGCGCGAGTGAATACAGCGCCCAATCGGAAAACGCGCCCGCGTTGTACCAGTTCTCTCCCTTTGCGGGCGATTCGCCGGTCTCGAAATCACGCCCCCACGTGGAGAACTGGCCGTCTCCATACTGTTCCGCGCAGATGGCGTTTGCCGCCGCCCGGGCCTTGTCCAGATAGATGCGCCTGCCGGTGGCCTTGTGCAGTTCGATCAGCGACAGAATCCAGTTGGCGGTGTGGCCGTCCATCGGCCACCAGCATACAAACTGCTCGAACACCAGCGGCCCTTTCACGCGCACCGGCGAGGCCTCGTTGGTGGGACCGAACGTGACAAACTGATCTTCGATCCAGCGGTTCAGGCGGATGGCCTGCGGCAAGTAATTCGGATGCTCGTCCTTATGCCGGCAGAGATAGCGGATCAGTTGCTGCGCGGGCATCTGGGAGAGATTCGTGTAGAACCGCGTCTCACCGACATCCTCATAGGCTGCTTTCCAGTTATTGGTCGTGCAGACATAGGCCAGCGCCCATTCGAGCGCGCGCTGCGCGGCCATCGCTCGCCGCGCGTCAAAGCCGTACTTCTCCAGCTTCTCGGTCAGTTCGACGAATTCCATGACGCTGCAATTGTACTGCTCGGTGACCGCGCCCGTCTTGGGGTTCACGCGGTAGGGGAAGCTGCCGTCCGCGTTCTGGAACTTTACCGTCGTGTCGGCGATGTGCCGCGCATAGGCCAGGTAGGGCTCGTGCCCCGTTGCCGCATAGAGGTCCACAAAGCTTATGGCGAACCAGGACGCGCGCAGCAGGTTGACCGACTCGCCCTCAACACTGCCGCCGAAGCTGCCCTTCGTGATGGTTGAATAGGGAAACAGGGGCAGCGCGCCGCTGTCGGGCTGCCGGTGCTCCAATGTCCAGTCCGCGCTGAAGCGGGCCAGCCGCAGCGCGTCCGCGCTTTGCGGACCGTTGTTCTTGACATGCGCCAGAAAGGCCCAAATCACGTTGTTGATGGTGATGCACGGATAGCTCGCCTCGTGGCTCGGAGTGGCGGCCCATATCCACACCGGCACGCCCGGCTCGTGGTAGGGCGCGGTGGTGTTGTGGTCTGACTCGTGAATCAGGTAGGCAATGTTTCTGTCTGCCGCGGCGCCCCAATCCGCGGCCGTCTCTTTGAATCCCCCGAAGTCTGGTGCTTTGACCCGCTCGCTGGTCTCCTCCCTGAGCACCGCCCCCTGTGCATCGGTCCAGCACAGGCGTAGCGTGAACTTCTTGGCCGCCATCCGTTTCCAAACGCGTTTCAGCTTGAGAACGGACGTCTTGTAGCCCACCGTCCATTCCTTTCCACGCTCGGGAGTGTCAGCCC